>CAKZMG010000267.1 GCA_937128235.1 uncultured Verrucomicrobiales bacterium | reverse complement strand
ACGCATTGTTGTGAAAACTGCCGATGGTACCTATGTAGAACGGGCAAAAGATTAAGGATAATAAAAACCATGTCAGTTAGATACTCACCCAATATGTTGGTTATGATCAACGCCGCTGAAAAAGCATCACGTGCCCTACTAGTCACATCATCAGACGACAAAGCATCCGAGATACTAGACAAATCAACATCAATACCACCACTCCCCAAAATATTAGGCACGCTTCCCCCCTCTCAAAACCCTCTTTAAAAAAGACACTCTACATCTACGCCTCAAAGCCCTAGACAAACAAGTATCAAACCGAACCAACTCAGCATCAGACAGTCCAGATCTAACAGAAACCAATTCACTCTCACAAGCTCCACAATCAAGCATCAATAAAGCCCTCTTCACACACAATCTAATTTTTGTATTCAACATAATTACACCTTACCAGTTTCAGTCAACTTTGCAAGCTCAGCCTCCCTTTGAGCCATCCATTTTTTACGCTTAGCGATTTGAGCCTCCAATTCTTCACATTTCCCCGCACTCATTTGGCGCATACCGTAATACGGATTCGCTTTCCTTGGTCTCAAAATTCTCTTAGCATTCTCCGCAAAATCAGGTGGAGAATTTGATAACAACATCGGTGACATTTTCACAACGTTCGTTTTTCTTTTCCGCGATATTATGCGCCAAACCCAAATCAACTCTAAAACCGTTAGACCCATCTGAACTTTATCTTTGATAGGCAAATCCCCACGACAACCCCAAACTCGTCCGCACTCCTCACCGTAATATCCTGCCTCAACATCTTTCCCGAAGTATTTAGAAACATAAGCCTGAACAGCTTTCAAATTACCATCGACCCAAGTAACATCAGCCCCAAAATGAAAAGCCCCCTTGACCCCAGCAGTCCCCAGAACATCAGCCCAATTAGCCTTTAACCACAAATGAGGAATGAATTTACAGCCATAAACCAAAAGATGAAAATGCCACTCCCCAGATTTATGAGGTTCCATCTTCCAAATCATTCCAACTCTTTTCCCCTCCCACTTCCTTTCAAATCTACGCCATAATGCCCACAGATGTTCCTTCAAATCCGATGCAGACAATTCAAAAGGAGTCGTCAGAGTAACAAAATGACAAGGACACCCTTTAGGCAATGAAGCCGCCTTCTTCATCAAACGCATCCTAGACCCCGAAGAAAACCCAACAATCTTACCGCGCACGCCCCTTTTCTGATCAAATCGACTCCATCGATGTTGCGGATTCTTCATAACCTCCGCGACCATAGAGTCTTGAGGAGATGAAAAACCCGCGTCCAGATATGTTCCATATCCAAGGCTAAGGGGCGCAGCCCCATTTTTCTCTCCTTGCGGAGAGTTTGCTTCGCGCTCAAACGGACACCCAGAAGCCAATTCTACCGACTTCACGACCTCCTGAGCGCGTTGCTTCAAATTCCAAGCACTCCGAACAGCAGACACAGACCGAACGACACCATGACGACCCACAGATGCTATTTCGCCCGAAAACTCACGCGAACTATTCTTAGGTCTCTTTAAAATATACTCCATAACAAAAAGCGGATTTTCTACCTAGGATGGATACACAAAACCACGAACGAAAAGAGACAGACGGGACGCTCCGCCCGCCTGACTCTCATCCTATGGTCTGAGTTGCTTCCCAGCAGAGCTCAAATTTTCTATGGGAACACCTTCGGTGAACGATAGCAGTCTATCGCATCTTGAAGACTTCCATGCCCAGCATAACGCTCGACCTTCCCAAAAACCGATTCACCGATAGAACCTAAAGAAATATCCCTATCTCTAATCTGTGAAATTTCCTTAATGCGCACCAACCTCAAAGGAGTAAACAAAAAATCACCAAGCCTAAACGGCTTCAACTTCAAATCGTCAACACCATAACCACCACAATCTGCCCACCGCTCAAAATGATCCGCCAAACCAAAATCATGAGTTCCATCAATAGAATACTCATGATCGACCTCTTCAACATCAGGACAATCCCCAACACTAATAGATACCCCATTTCTCACAGTCATCTGCAATCTAAAATACTTAATCATATCGAGCCTCCAATCTTCTAAGACTCTCAGTCATTTTAGGCGTGGATAAGATAGTTTTCTTTTTCCAGCCGCCATAAACATTGGTCGCTAATTCTTGAGCACACTCAAAAGCATCTCTACAAGCAAACCTCTCCAACTGACTAAAAACAACAATAAACCTCAACTTTTCAAAATCATAACCAAGAGAAGCAACCTTAAAATCAGCCAGATGAACCTGCATAAAAGCCAACTCCTTAGAAGCAAACGCAATCGTATCCGCATGAACAATCATTACTCACTCTCCCTTCTATCTACCTCACTCATATAATCCGAGATAGCATCTAATTTAGCGCGATACTTAAGCATAATATTTTCATCACTTTCAACACGCATAAAAGCAAACGTCCCATCCGCCTCCCGAGTAGCAACACTAACAAAATCATTAACCAACATCTGAAAATCTTCTGGACTCAGCACCCTCCGACAAAAATCTGCAAACGAATCCGCACCAGATTTTTTCCTAGTCGAAATATTCCCGCACCGAGAACAATATTGCCGAGAATAATGAGCATTCAGAGCCTCGCCATAAATAGTAGTCTTCTCACTACCTAAACAATCACACATTCCAGACCGTAACCTTGTCTTAAGTGACTGTCTATCACAGTCGCTTACCATATATTGTGCGAACTTATTAATTATCGTGTTTATATTGCTATATATAGAGTTTCGGCTATTGAGTAGTATGCACACACAAATCGATACACGTCCTGACTCTGTGTTTGAATCATGAGATTTCTGATTAATAATGCAGGATGCATGCATGTCCTGATTTAGAAATCATCTTGCTTGCATAATGGTGCGGTGAAATTTAGTCTGTCGTTGTTATGGAATTAACTGCAATCATTGAAGCCATTCTCGTGGCATCTGAACAGCCACTCTCAGGTGCTGAACTAGCCAGATTAGTTCGTGCTCGCGTAGCTGAAGCTGAAGAAGCTCTACAGGTTGAAAATGAAGATGCTGCTGCTAAAGCTTCTAAAATCGAGAAAGCTGGTGAATCTGAAGCGGCTTCTGAGGACGATACAGCGGCTGAACCTGTCACATTACCCGTGTGGCTCTCAGAATTAGCCTCAACTTCTCAGAATCAAGTCATTACAGCTATCGCTGAGTTAAATCAAAACTACGCGAATCATGGACGATCTTTTTTGATTATTGAACGCGCTAAGGGCTGGAAAATTTACACGAATCCAGAATACGCCGATTTTGTGCGTCAGTTATTTCCTGGGCAAAAACCACAGCGATTAAGTGGGCCTGCGATGGAGACTTTGGCGATTATTGCATACCGACAGCCAATCACAAAAGCAGCCATGGAGGCGGTGCGTGGAGTCTCATGTGATGGAATGCTACAGAAGCTTCTCGACCGTGAATTGATCTGTATTGGTGGCCGTGCTGAGTTACCTGGACGACCGCTCTTGTATGAGACTACAGAGCTGTTTTTTGAGTATTTTGGGATCAAAAATGTCGATGATTTACCGAATGCATCTGAGCTTAGAACGGTTAAATTACCCGAGCCAGAGCCTCAGAAAGATGATAGAAATAGCCCAAAAGAGCAAGATTCTCAAGAAAATAAAGCCCCTGCCAATGAATTTGAAAATCTAGGGAAAATAGATTCCTAGATCACAATAACCCTTATTGTGCGAACTTATAAATAATTCATTTTAAACAACTTAATAACAATTTTACGTAATGCCATTAAACGATATACGCAAACAGATAGATGCGATTGACAACCAACTTTTAGACCTTTTAGCGCAACGTGTTGACTGTGTTCACACGGTTGGCGAGATAAAGAAAAAAGAAGGTCTGCAAATCTATGCTCCTGAGCGAGAAGAACTCCTTTTGCAGAAGCTAGTGAAAATGGCAGATAACCGGATTCCTGAGAAGTCTGTGCGTGCCATTTACCGCGAAATCATGTCCTGTGCACTAGCTCTGGAAGATGACCTTAAGATCGCTTATCTTGGACCAGCTGGCACTTGGACACATCAAGCAGCCATTAAAAAATTTGGACACTCTGTGGCGTATTCTGCACAATCCAACTTTGCGGAAGTTTTCGACCAAGTGGCACGCAGAAAAGCAGATTATGGTGTGGTTCCTATTGAGAACTCAACGGAGGGTGCGGTATCTCACACCCTTGATCTCTTTGTGGACTCCCCTCTTAAAATTTGCGCTCAGATTCTACTCCGTATCGAAAATGGCCTTATGGCTAGCATTCCACGCGAAGACATCAAAACGCTGTATTCTCATCCACAAGTATTCGGTCAGTGCCGTAATTGGATACTCAGACATTTTCCTAAGGCGGATCTTGTGGAAGTTTCCTCTACCACAAAAGCGGCATTTTTAGCGAAGAAATATGAAGCCGATGGAGCTGCTGCTATGGGTGGTCCATTAGCAGCTGAAATGCATGGTCTCACGATGCTGGATGAGTGTATCCAAGATAGAGCCACGAACACAACTCGTTTCCTAGTGATCGGTGAGAAAACTTGCCCTCCTACTGGAAATGATCGCACTTCAATCTTGTTCAGCACGAAAGACCAGCCAGGATCGCTGGTGAAAGCACTTCAGATTTTTGACTCTATCGAGGTGAATATGTCGAAAATAGAATCTCGTCCATCAAAACAGCGCGATTGGGAATACAATTTCTATGTGGATCTCGCTGGACACTGTGAGGATGAAAAGGTTTCCGAAGGAATAGAAAACCTCACAGAATACTGCTCCATGGTAAAACTGCTAGGCAGCTATCCAGACGCTAAGGAGTAGAGGGTATTAGGATGTATTCAAAACTAGATTCACCTAACCAAAAGTCCCCAGCTCTTTTATCCCATATTGTAGGCAGAAAAAAACCTCACAACTCATAGAGCAGCGAGGTTTTTGAATTTCTTAATAAGAGCCCCTATCTGGTCTTCATCTTCTTCCAGAAGGTTAATGTCAATACAGAGAAGACAATGGCTATTAAGAGGTTAATTCCTCCTGTGGTCATGTCTCCATAGATGAAATTACCAGTAGCGAAGAGCATCGTGTAAACTGCTACTGAGCTGAATAGAGTGCAGAGGATTCCCTGGGGAACATCCCAGCCCTCTTCAGTAATAACATCAATATTGTCAGCCTTCGCTTCATTGACAACTTTGCTCCAACCGGGGCCTCCAGGCTGAACAACCTTATAGAAATTACGTAGTACTTCTTTAGAGGTGGTTCTAGTCATCATGGTGACAATAATCCAGAATAGAGTAGTGACGAGTGCTCCGTAGAGTTTGATTTCCCACCCATGATCTTCCATGTATTGCTGACCAACTATTCCGGGTAATACCCATGCAATAAATCCTGATGTGATTAAGGCTCCTGCCATCGCTGCGATTTCTGATATGGCGGTAACTCTCCACCAGAACCAACGAAGGATATATACTGGTCCTGTTCCCGCACCGATCATGATCAGGTATCCAAATGCTTCACCAGCACTTGTTAACATCAAACCAAGAACAGACCCCATCACGAGCATCACCACTGTGGCTATTCTGCCGACACTAACAAGCTGTTTAGAGCTAGCTTCTGGGTTTACAAATCGTGCATAGAAATCATTTACTAAGTATGACGCACCTAGGTTGACTTGAGTTGACATCGTTGACATGAAGGCAGCGATAAGGGATGCTGCTACAAGTCCAAGTAGGCCATTCGGGAGTAACTTGATCATTGTTGGGTATCCTAAATCTTGTCCTAGCTTATCCATAGAGACATTATTTGCTAGATACATGTGAACAAGTGATTCCTTAGAAATTGGGTTGGCTCGTTTATCAGCTGCTAAGAATGCTCCATCGGCATCTACAGATGCTTCCTGCCAGATATAGGCTAGAGCTTTTATTTCTGCGCTTCCTTTATTGCCGGTAACGAGTGTTTTGAGACGATTAGCATCTTTGATAGACTCAGCGTTCTTCTCAGAATCCTCAGATAATTTAGTGATCTGTGTATCAAGAGATGCTAGCATCTGACCATGAGACTCAGGTTTCAATTCCTTGTTGATGAGTTCCACTGTCTCAGGATGAGGTTTAAGATGACCTTTTGAATAATCACTATCGATCTTCATTGGAACGAGAATCATCGATGCTAGTGCGATTATAATCCATGGCCAAGGTCTTAGTGCGTAGTGTGCTACATTGAAAAAGAATGTTGCACCAACAGCGTTTTTCTCATCTTTCGCTGATAACATACGCTGAACGATGTATCCACCACCACCAGGCTCTGCACCAGGATAGTAAGTAGCCCACCATAAAACAGCTAAAGGTACTAAAATAACAGGAATCCAACTGCTTGGATCAGAAAAATCTGGGAAAATATTAATTTTATCGCCAATAAGTGTGGAGTCTAGAATTGGCTGAATGCCTCCGACGGCATCTAGGTTTACAACATAGATGACTGCCCACACTGAACCAATCATAGCTAGGATAAACTGTACGAAGTCAGTCCATATAACTCCTTTGAGTCCTCCTAGTGAGGAATAGGCCAGAGTCACAAGGCCTGCTACAAGGAGAGTTTGCCAACCTGGAACATCTAGAACAATCTCACCAAATTTGACTACAGCTAAACTCACAGCACCCATGATGAGAACGTTAAACACCAAGCCTAGGTAAAGTGACCTGAAGCCTCTGAGGAAGGCAGCAGCTTTCCCGCTGAATCGCAATTCATAAAATTCAACATCTGTCAAAACTTCAGAGCGTCTCCAAAGTTTAGCAAATACAAATACGGTTAACATCCCAGAGAGCAAGAAGCCCCACCATCCCCAGTTGCCTGAGACACCTTGATTACGGACTAAATCGGCAACCAGATTAGGAGTATCGGTAGAGAATGTTGTGGCTACCATGGACACACCTAATAGCCACCATGGCATTGAGCGTCCTCCTAGAAAGAATTCTGAGGAACTTTTTCCTGCCGACTTTGAAGCCCAAAGGCCGATCAATAGAGATACGACAAAGAAGGCTACAATAATGCCCCAGTCTAATCCATTTAAGCTAGCTACTGCTAATATGTTTATATTCATTTTGGTGTGTGTATGTGTTGATGTTGGTTTTTATTAGGTGCAGACTCTAACGAGCCAAATATAATGCTTCAATCATAAACTGACAACGAATGATAGATTGGTTCATATAAGGTTAAATTTTATGTACAATAAGTATTCTCCATTCACGCTGAATTAAGCATTCAATTACTGCCCATCTTCTAACAGCCCGTCCTCTTGCAGTTCTTCATTTTTAAACTTGAGTAGCTTCTTCAGAGCTAAATTTAGTGGTTGCCAGCGGTCGCTGTGGTTGTGTCGCATCTGTGGATTCGTGAGTTTGCCGTCTAGGTGGATATCACAGTAAGTTCGGTCCGGAGTTCCCAGTGGTAAGAGTAGGTGGTAAGCTTTCTTTTTTCTAATATGGATGATTTTAGTTGCATGATAGACTCTCTCAAAAGTCTTGTATGCTTCATCGTTAGCGATGAGGCGCACTACTCCATAGCTGTAGAGATTCTTGTGAACCTTACCGTTGCCGAGTATGGAGAGCTTGTGACCCACTGCCTCTGCTGCAGGAATGCTTATTACACCGTTTGAGATGGTTCCCATCATTCTAGTGTGATCAAATTCTAAACGTTTGTGGGTTTTTTGATTCTCAATGACCGTTATTTTTGAAGTGCCAGCACCGAAAATTCCTCTCCAGGTTTTAGTGCTCCTGAGACTGCCATTGAGCATGAAGTTAGCCGCTATTGTTTCTGATGCGACATGAACATGGAGGTTTGGTTTATCTAATGTATAGCTAAGTTTTTGTTTAGGAACGATGAACCGAAATACAAATGGCATACCTGGCTGGCTGATCTTAGAGCCTGCTCGCCACTGATAGGACACATTGAAATTTTTTCCACTAGTTTCTTCAGCCGAGAGTTCTTTACCATCCCAGCTAATTTTTTGAATATGCTCACTACCTTGGAATGTAAATTTTATGTCCCCCTCCGCAGGCTTTCCTGCATATGGGATTGATGCCGAAATATCTGATACCTTATCGATGATTTTGTCGCCATTTCTGATCGTCAAATTTATCTTTTTCAACTTTAGCCATCGATTAGGGATGTTATTGAATTTTGGTTCATCAGCCACCGCAGGCTTAGGCTGAGGTTTTGCAGGAGGTTTTCCAGTAATGGGCTGGACTGGCTTTGGTGGATTTGGATTAACCTGAGGCACAGGCTGAGGTTGAGGTCGTGGCTTTGCGATCACGCTCGGTTGCTCTACTTCCAAGATATCATTGTTGTTACTCAAATTTTCTTTAAGCCATTTCAAGTCTAAATCAATTTCAGCTTCTGTCGCAGAGGCTCCTTTCAGATCAAGTTTACCAGAAATAAGCTCACTCCAGGATGGCGTGACGCGGAGTGTTTCTATCTTCACCCCACCCTCGCCCATCGTTGTCTGCACGTCATTGAGTTCAATATCACCAAAGGGCACCCAGAGGATGTTTCCTACTTCCCAGCTGCTGTTAGACTTCTGGCTGAGCTTGCTAGTGATTTGATCTTTAGCCCACGATGTGTTGAGTAAAACAAGTGAGAGAAGATAGAGTAAAACAACAAAAATGGCTAGGAATGCTAGATACCTACGCCATTTGAACTTTCGCACAGATTGAGTCTCCCTACCGGCTTTCGTTGAAGTCTCTGACACTCGTTTGATTTTCTTTTAAGGAATTACTTCTTCAGCTTCTTAGGAACAAACCGGATCATAAGTAGGTCATCAGCAAGCGGCGTGCCTGTGCCAGAGAGTTCTTGTAGTGAATAGATGAGTAGTCCGTAGAGACCATCACCAGTTCTTCCGATAGCAATGTTTTCTTTAGTTTTCACTAGATCACCATCATTGAAAAACCGCCATTCCTGACCGCTCCATTCACGATAAATACTTTCCTTAGGAGACTTGATGTCCTCTATTCTAGCCAGAGTCCCATTACTGGATTCAAACTGATCTTTAGCCGCGACATACTTGAGCAAGGAAACGGGCATCCCTTTTCCTGAGACGTTGATCACCCACTCATTTTCACCATCTTCGGTCAGAATTACATGCACTTTACCATCTTCTACGCGTTTGTAGGTGCGTTGTTCCCAGAGAGCTACGTATTTATCATACTCAGCCTTTGTCATGCCGAGTTTGGTATCAAATGGAGGAATCGGATTATCCTTTCCAGCCTTTTCTTGATGCTTCTTAAACCATTCCGGATCAGCCTTCTCTGCCTCCTTAAGTAGTTCTCTAAACTTCAAGAACTCAACCGGAATATCGAGTTTCACCACTTCCCCTTTAGCCACCACATTTGCTTCTAAATATTGACCCAGTATAGCAGGAGGCTCCGCAGCATTGAGAGCTGCTGTGGTCAGCGCAAGAGTGGCTGTAGCGCATAGTGTGGTTAGAGTAGTGATGAATTTCATATGAAAGCGTGTATTGATTTCTACCAATTTAGCCGATACCTGAAGCACCGCAAGTGTCAATCCAGCATAAATCTAGATGTGTTCTAGCCTAGAACCTTATTCCAGTCAGCGATGCGATCAGCCTGAGCTGCAAACAGAGCATCAGTACTATCGAGTATCGTCACACTCTCAATTGTGTCTCCACCTGCAATAGCATTCACCACATCAATCCCCTCAGTTACAGCACCGAAAACCGTATGCTTTCCATCCAGCCAAGGTGTAGCCACATGCGTGATGAAAAACTGTGAGCCATTAGTATTTGGTCCAGCATTCGCCATGGACAGGATTCCTGGCTTCTCGTGCTTCAGCCATGGCTTGCACTCACATTCAAATTTATACCCAGGTCCACCAGTCCCTGTTCCTGTAGGATCACCACCTTGCACCATGAAGTCTGGGATCACGCGGTGAAATTTCAACCCATCGTAATATCCTCTCGACACGAGATTTAGGAAACTCGCACAAGTCACCTGCGCATCGTTCGCAAACATAGTGATCGTCATCTCCCCTTTCGAGGTCTTCATGTTTATCTTAATATCAGAAATATCGCTCATAGTGGAAGTAGGCAACACTCTCAAGCCCGTCACTACAACTCTAAACTCAGAAAACATGATTTTTTAAACTCCTCACCTTCCCCAAGATAAAGATTGCGAACTATAGACCTTGAAGATTCAGATGATTATATTCTTGCCTGGTTCTTTATGAATCATTGAAAAATTAACGTCTGGATTTCCCAATCTAACTTGTTAGAATCATAAGTAATATCCAATGAATCTTATCTCTCTAGTCTCTGAAATCGAAACTATCGACAGCTCGCTCGTGAAGATAGCTACGCGCAGCGTTAACTGCTAGAAACTGGATTGTGGGTGCCTAAATAGTTGATTTTGAGCAACGTGGTGAAGATCGTGCAGTATATGGACAGAGACTCATTCCCAAACTGGCAAATGAGTTAAAAAAGTTAAAGATAAGAGGTCTTACAGTAATTATCTTAAAGCATTGTAGAACATTTTACAGCACCTACCCTTGAATTCGCCAGACACTGTCTGGCGAATTGGTAACTACCAAATAAAAGCTTGCATCTAACTAAAACTTATACAAAAACAACTTACAACATCCTAAAACTATCTTACAATAAATTTCAACACCTCAGCCTATCATAAAGCAGGTCATCCTCTACAAGCGTTTTGTATACAACTATTTTCCAATGATTTACGCTTAAAGACTCTACAATATTTGATTGTAGTTGCTTCTTGAAATCATCTGGTAGCCCATCAAAAAAATTATTTCGTTGATCCCATACGGTGGTTAGTTCATCGGAGGCACGTAAACTATATTTTGTGTTTAAATTAAAATCTTTAAAATGTTGTTTTGCTCTAGCTTTATTTATGTCTGACCATTCATCAGGAACTCTTACAAAAAAACTCAATGTTAATGGCTTATAGCCAGTAATATCAGCATCTATCCAATTATCTAGGTAAAAGCATTCATCCTCAAAATATGGATGCAAGGTCTGTTTTTTAGCCTTACGGCTATGCCCTGCTAGTTTACCTGTATTGCAATCTCTGCATGATGGGATTAAGTTTATAGGCAGCACAGAATAGATCGGATATTTAGACTTAGGCAGGTAGTGGTCTAGATTGTAAGTTTCACTAATTCCACAATAAGGGCACCTCCCTCCTGACTCTATCATTAATTTATCATATATTTTTCTACCTACTGGTCGTTTTACCATGTAATAATTATATAGATGTTTAAAATCCCCTTTAGACAAATCACCAACAACTATATCCTCATTTTTCAATTGCTTAATAAAGGGTATTTCATATAACTTTAATTGATTTGCTTTTGCTTCATATACATCATAAGCAGATAAAATATCATGCTGAGTATCCATGTAATTTTGCTTCATATCAGTGCTGACTATTCCACTTAAGCATGCATCAAAAGCTTCAATAGAAGTAATTGTAGGAATATTTAATTTAATCATTGTTCACATTTGAGTTAGCAACCAGTGCTCTTAATACAGCCTGCGCTTCATACCCTAGTTGGAAATTATAATCTTCCATTATTGAATCGAAATCACCTCCATTATTTACCTCATCCTCTAATAACTTATGAAATCCTGACTTCGATACCTCTAATCCAAAAACCTCTCTGGTTAAAATACCTATGTTTTCTCCAAATGTTTCAATATTTGGACGTCTTACTGAAACTTCCAACCCTGAACGCATAATTTTCCATACGCATGATTTTGGAATTTCCTGTAACACGACCGGTGAATGTGTCGCAATTATAGCTACACCATTTCTATCATGAAGTAGATTACTCAAAGCACGAATGAAAGAAGCCAAAAGAGGTGGGTGAAGATGACTTTCAGGTTCATCTATCAGTACAAGTGTTTTCTCTTCAACTTTTTCAATCAATTTAGTGATTGTTAATAAAACAATAGCATGGCCTGAACTCATGAGTTCGATTAAACTAAGTGCGTTTTCTCTAGCTTTATCTTCTCCGTTTTCAATATATATATCGCTTAGACGTT
>CAKZMG010000266.1 GCA_937128235.1 uncultured Verrucomicrobiales bacterium | reverse complement strand
GGATAGCTACGAATGCCGTCATGGCCTCGGCTATACTAAGATCGCTGGTAGCTATGATGGGATTGAATCTGAAGTAATCTACACGGTTCCTCTCGGAGAAACTATCGAGCTTCATCGTGTCAAACTCAAGAACACTGGCGACACTGTTAGAAAACTTACGATGTTTTCATTTATCGAATGGTGTCTCTGGGATGCGGCTGAGGACGACAGAAATTTTCAACGTAATCTCAACATCGGCGAAGTAGAAGTAGATGGATCAACAATCTACCACAAGACTGAATATCGTGAGCGCCGTAATCACTATGCGTATTACCATGCCAATACTGAGATCGCACATTTCACCACAGATCGCTTTGCATTCACAGGAACCTACGGATCTCTCGAAGCTCCAGAGGCAGTGGTCAAGGGTCAGCTTGATGATCAAGTGGCACAAGGGTGGTCGCCAGTGGCGTCACACCAGATCGAAGTCGAGCTAGCTCCCGGTGAGGAGAAGAGCGTGGTGCTCGTGCTTGGTTATGCAGAGAATCCGAAGGAAGAAAAATTTAACGCAGATGGCAGTCTCAACAAAGTGCGTGCTGAGGAAAAAATCGCTCAGTATGCTAATGACGAAGCAGTAGATGCTTCACTCGCTCAGACAGCGAAGCAATGGGACGGTATCCTCGCTCCTTATCGTATCGAGAGTGGTGACGAACGTCTCGATCGCATGGTGAATATCTGGAATCCATATCAGTGCATGGTGACATTCAACATGTCTCGTAGTGCTTCTTATTATGAATCAGGAGTAGGCAGAGGGATGGGATTTCGTGACTCAAATCAAGATCTGTTAGGCTTTGTTCATCAGGTGCCAGAACGTGCTCGTGAGCGTATCCTAGACATCGCAGCGACTCAACTCTGCGATGGTGGAGCCTATCACCAATACCAACCACTCACTAAGCGCGGTAATGCTGAGCTCGGAGGAGACTTCAATGATGATCCACTCTGGTTGATCCTCGGAGTTGGTGGTTATCTTCGTGAAACTGGTGATTTTGCTATTCTCGATGAAGTGGTTGATTTCGAAAATGATGCTTCACTAGCAGCGCCTCTG
>CAKZMG010000265.1 GCA_937128235.1 uncultured Verrucomicrobiales bacterium | reverse complement strand
ACATGGTGATGCATGGAGTAGAAGAGTAAGGACAATTGGAAATGTAAATAGGATGTTGCTTGGCAATGACACCACTAAGCGATCTGAGCTGTGGACACACTTAGGTTATTATAATTTTGTACAACGGTTAATGGATTATTCGTGGCAGGAACAACCTAATCAGAAGGATTTGCAATCAGGGTGGGAGACCTTCATTCAAGTAGTAGAAGAGCTTAAGCCGACCCATTGTATTTTCATTGGATTCGCAGCGATGAACCATTTTAACCACATGATGTTTGAGAAGGGAATAGAGCATACTCCTGTATCCATACCAGCAAAAGTAGGAAGATATAAAGCAAGGGTTGCAAGTATCACTGTAAATAGTGAGAGGATCTCGATTTGTGCTGTTAAGCATGCAGGAAGGTACTTTAGCTGGAGAAGGTGGAGATCATTTCTAGAGCAAGAACGTCCTGATGTGATGGAGTATATTAAACATCTGACAGAAGGTTCTGATAAATTAGATAAACAAGATTATGAAGCAACCAGAAAATCAGAGTAAAAAATACAGCTCCCTTTTCAATGACATTGATGAGGGAAGGGTGAAAGTACCACAGTTTCAGAGGGAGTTTGTGTGGACGAAGGTACAGACAGCGAAGCTGATTGATAGTATTTTAAAAGGCTACCCAATGGGGACGTTTATTTTATGGAAGACTAAGGAGAGGTTGAGGCACATTCGCAATGTGGGGAATATAGAACTTCCTGAGCCAGACGGAGGAGACTATGTTTTTTATGTGCTAGATGGACAGCAGAGAATAACCTCTCTGTATGCCGTGAGAGCAGGGATAAGACTCACCAAAGGTGGTGAGGAAATAGACTACAAAGATATAGTTATAGATCTTGATATTGAAGCCACACAAGATGATGAGGTGGTGTTTGCAGACGCTCCTAAAGAGCATGCCAGTATCTCTGTGCATAAGCTTTTGAATGATGACGTGGAGACACTGGTGAAAGAATATGGAGAGTACATAGGCAAAGTGTCTAACTATAAAAACAGACTAGAGAGCTATGATTTCTCTACCGTGGTGATTGATAGCTACCCCATTGATATTGCGTGTGAGATTTTTACTAGGATCAATACAGGAGGTAAAGAGCTTACACTATTCGAGATAATGGTGGCGAAAACTTATGACCAAGAAAGAGGATTTGACTTAGCAGAGAAGTACGCCTCACTTATTGAAGATGATACTAGTAATAGAAATCTTACCACGGCTGGATTCAATGGAGTTCCACCTGTAACGGTGCTTCAGTGTGTGGCTTCATTCATTAGTCCAGAGATAAAAAGGCAAAGCATATTAAAGCTAAATAAAGAGGCATTCATTAACGCTTGGGATGAAGTAGTAGAGTCTCTCTTTAAGGCTGTAGACTATATTCGTACTCATTTGGGGATTACCGTTTCTCGTATTCTTCCTTATAACTCTATCCTTATACCTCTGACTTGGTTCTTCTGGAAAAAAGGCAATCAAGGTATTAGCGTGGAAGAGAATTTATTGCTAAGGCAGTATGTTTATTTTGCAGCACTGACTCACAGGTTTAACTCTGCGGCAGAGACTAAAGTGAGTCTTGACCTTAAGAAGATGAAGGCAATTCTTTCTGGTGAGAAGCCTGACTATGAAAATGAGCTTCCAAAACTAACGATAGAAGATCTAAAGTGGAGTGGTTTCTCAGTTGGAAATGCTAGGTCTAAGATGATCATTTGTCTTTTGTCAGAACATAGACCTAAATCATTAAAAACAAATGGTGAACTCACCTTGGATAATAGTTGGCTTCAGGTTTCATCGAGTAAGAACTATCATCACTTTTTCCCTAAAGCATTCCTGAAGAAACAAGGTTACGAGAACTGGCAAGCGAACTCTCTCATGAATATAGTGCTAGTTGATGATTACCTCAATAAAAGAGAAATAGGAGCTAAAGCTCCATCTCTTTATATCGACGGTTACGCAAAGGAGAATGCTCATCTAGACGAGACGCTGAAGAGCCACCTGATAGAGAGCAGGGAGGGCTTTGGAATTGACTCTGATGACTATGAGATGTTCCTGACTCAGAGAGCGACATTGATCTTAAAGAAGATCAATGAGCGGCTCAATCCTGAGGTTAATAGTTAGCAGGGTCTTGATCCTGTCTGGGTAATCAATTTAGTCATTTGCCTGTAGTGTGAAGCGTCTCATTAACGCTCTACGGACGGCTGTAGGGTCTAGAAATACTCTGCGGCCAACTACAACCTGTGGGAAGTATCCTGCTAGTCTCCATGTATCGAAAGTTCTTCTGCTAGGTCTACCGTCCTCATCTGGAAAAACAGTTTGTAGACAGGCATTAATACCCAAGAGAACTGAGTCATTAGATACCTGATCTACTTTATTATCCTGCGGCTGTATGTATGATTGATTCATGTAGTGATGTTGACAAGTGATGAGACTCAATCAACTGTATTTAAGCTTATTAAACAGGAATTATTTTTCAATTTTTATCCTGACTAGTTTACCCTATGACCTAGGGAATCCAGGCATCTTTGAAAATCCAAGGTGCAGTAGAGCGTCACAGAGTTCTTGTTTATCAGAATAATGCCCCTCCATACCTATCTCTAGTTCTTTGTATGGGATCATCCAGTCGTGAGGGGGATCACTGCCAAAGAGTTTCGCCGCCGCAGCTCTAACAGACATAATTATTTTAGCAGGGGTCTTACCTGTTTTCTCAAACCCTACGGGTGCAAGAGGTAGTCCTAATTTACAGGTTTGAGGTGACGCTCCCTTGTAGAACTGTCTTTGGAGATTAAGAAACACACGATCCATTCTCTTTCCAGATCTTAAGCTGTCTAATACAAAGTCTCCAATATACTGTCGCGAGGTAGAAATTTGACCTTCAAATGCAGCCAAGTTCTCATTGAGTTCATCGTCCAAAGTTCCCTCATTCCTTAATTTTTTCTTAAGGAATTTGACGCTATCTTCACACTCAAATACTAAGCTTACTCGGTAAAATAATTCTTCAGGGAATATGGTTGAGTTGCTAACCGCTTTTAGTTGCTGATAGCGTCTCATCATTAAATTCATCTGAAACCAGCATGCTGCATTATCCCATTCTGTAGAGCCATATTCATATTCAAAGTATTCAGATGTTTCTGGATATTTATTTTCACTCATATAGCTCGAAGGTGGGGTGTATCAGTTGGTTTGTATTCTAACTGAATAACAGAGTCTGATTCGAGACAAGGAGCGTATGAGAAGAACTCGAAGCCTTCGTCAGTTGTTCTATGGTCAAGATAGTGCTTCTTCACAATGCTCTCAGAGTTGCCAGCTTGTAGAGCTGCATCCCCAGCAGAACGAAAGATCGCAACATGGTAAGAGATGAAACTGTGTCTTGTTTCATCATGTTGTAGCTTAAATTTAGATCGTACTGCTTTGTTGAGACGGTCAAAGTTTTTAGGTATGATAGGGTAGTCTGAATATGCTTGTAGCCACAGTGAGAGGTTCTCCGAGATGTGAACTCTTCTTTCTTCTTTGGTCTTGGATACCTTTGCTGGGATGGTAATTGTACGAGTAGATAAGTTGATAAGCCCGTCAGCCTCACTGTGGGTGTATAGTGCTTTCATCTCACCAGCTGGACGGATTCCTGCAAAGTAGGCTAGGGCGTAATATTTTATTAGTTCAGGACACTCCTGCATGAGGTGGGTGAATAGTTCTTTCACCACGCCTGTGTCAGTTGTTGCAATAGGCGCTCGTTGCTCAGCTACTTGTTTAGCAGTGAATATTCTGACGCTTTCTACAGGGTTATGAAAGAGCCAAGGTCTGCTAGTGGTCAGGTCTTTACACCCAGCCCAGAGAAAAAAGTGGTTTATGTCGTTGCGGTAGTTGTTCCATGTTTTACGAGTTGCTTTAGATGTTCCGTCTTTACCTCTTAAGGCTTTAAGAAAGCTCATTACTTTTTCAGAGGAGCAGTGATGTACAGGAATATCTCCTATATGCTCCTTAAAGAGTTTAAGTGAGCTACGCTTCTGAATGATAGTTCTAGGTCGTAGAGTGTCTTCTTGGTCGCTAAGATAGACTTCTATTGCTTCTTGTAACTGTATGGAAAACTCAGGGGGTCTGTGGTTGTCTAGAAAGAATGTAACGACTTCATCTAGGTTGTAGGTTTCACCAAGGCGATCTAGTGCATTCTCAGCCATTAGAAGTTGCTCTTCATTGAGTGTGGTCATGCGTGAGCGTTTAGCTCTATCAGCATTCATAAGCTCGATCCTCTTATCAGCAGCAAATCGTTCTGCTTTGTCTTTGTCTTTGAAATACTTCCTTTGCCATTTCCCATTTTTTCTCCATCCTTGTACGCAATAAGACAGCCACTCGTAGCGACCATTATTCTTCATTGTTTCTTTGATAGTGATGTTGACGGACTCAACACTCTTCGCTCGTTTACGAGCTACTTTCTTTTTAACTGCCATGAGCTACTTATAGATTACCCCTAGTTGCATGTCGAGTGAATATGTTGCACCCCTAGTTGCACCCCTGTGTTTCAGCCCTTTATTTTTGGTTGTTTTTATCAGGCTCATAACCTGAAGGTCGTAGGTTCAAATCCTACTCCCGTAACCAATTTTAAAGGCTCATTTTCTTCGGAGAGTGAGCCTTTTTATTTCAACATGGAATACCAAGTTTACATTTTAGAGAACTTGAACGGTAAGCTTTACATCGGACTCAGTGAGAATCCACATAAGAGGCTTTCTGATCACAATAGCGGTATTTCTAAATGGACAGCAAAATACACTCCATGGGAACTAGTATGGCTCAGTGATCTTCTAACGCTCAGCGAAGCCCGAAAGCTAGAGAACAAAATGAAGCGACAAAAAGGAGGTTCAGGGCTTAATACCATTCCGCAATTGATATCGGACAATAGATTTGTTTGGTGAGTGTGGTAAATTGTGCTTCGCATTTCTTATAGAGTGCCAGGCGAATCCTCTAAAAATCTGCGTTTCTCTTCAGTCGTGATGCCCGCATCACTCCTTCATCGCGCCTTGATTTTTAAAGGATTCACTCTGGCTATTGTCCGATTTCAATCACTACATGGTATAAGAAGCTAAGAGAAATCTACGGCAATGAGCAGCCAGGTAGCACGTCAGGCTCATAATCCCGCAGTCGCGGGATCGTAGGCTCAAATCCTACTCCCGTAACCAACTTAAAAGGCTCATTTTCTTCGGAGAGTGAGCCTTTTCATTTACCCGATCCAGTTTAGCTTCTGGGCAATGGAGAAGAAGTCCATTGCCATCGCTAATGCTACGTGTAGCACGACTGCTCCCCAAATTGATTTAGTTCTAGCAGCGATCCAGCAGAAGATGATACCGCCTATGATAGCGAAAAAAGTCTCTTGAGGTGGCTTACCAAAATGAAGCATACAATAAGGAACCATAGATACAAAGAATGCGGAGTCGCCCATTTTAGGGCGTAGTGAGAATAGTAGATAACCGCGAAAGAAAAATTCTAATGCAAAGAAGCGTAGGGCTCTGCCTACCCAGAAGAGTGCGTAAAGGTTTGGTTCTTCTACGAAGTATTTATAATAGGGGTATTTGGCTTGGAAGCTAGGTTTGAAAGATGCGAAGTAGGCTAGGATGATAACTATCACGAGCATCACAAGATAGATCCACATGTGGGAGTAGCTCGCAGGTAATCTTAGCCCATAGTCCCGGAGTTTTTGCTTTCTGCATCTTATGATGATCCAGGGGATTAGAAAGTAGATGGTGAATCCAAAGGCAACCCAGTAGAGTTTGGCGGCAAAGGTTACTTTTTCGATTGTGCCAAAGCTGAGGAAAAACTCTCTGAAGTGTTCTATACTGTGGTTTGTTTTGCCGAAGTACTCCAGCAGAGTCATGATCAGTGCAGTATAGGTCAGAGCTATCCAGACTTGGTGATCTACCCTAGGAGGGTCTAATTTATGATATGGCTCAGGCAGCTTGGGAAAATCCGGCTCTGAGGAGGGGGCTTGGTAGGGTGAGTCTGCCATGAGATTATTCTAAAATATTACCCACTTGTTTACGGAGTGCTAGAAAAACAGGGATGGAGCTTATTAATACTCCAATGTTAGCCGCAGCGATGATCCACATGGTTTCTTGTCCCCAATACAGAGCGTTTATATCTACTCCTGTTCTCATTCTTAGTGCTTTGAAAATAGTATCATGGTTCTTAGCTAAGAGGTAAACCATACCTAGTGTAACACCATTAACAATCAGTAAATTTTCTAAAACGGATCTTAAACCAAGTAAGAATCTAGAGACACCAAAACTTTTGAGAAGTGCCGCTATATACATGCTCTGACGAAACTCTAGAATAGAAAGTACTCCGTAAATAAGCGATAATGCAGCACCTAAGATTAACGCGAGCCAGAATTTCATCGAGTTTTGTTGTGACTCTAATTTCTCTAACTTTTTCTTAATCAAATCCGCACTTTTAATATCGATTTTTCCATTGCCATCAGCACTGGAAACCCGCTGGATAGCTTCTGTAATGTCTGATATTTCTGGTGAATTAGGATCTCGTTGTAGGTAATAGATAAGTGAGTAACCGCGCTTTTCCAACTCTGATAAACGGTCGATGGGAACAAAAAGTGTGTCACCTTGAATAAGTTGCATGAGCTTTTCCTCAGGCTTTAAAGCTACAGCGATAAAGTTGACTCCCTCAATCGTATAATCTACCGCTACTCCCGCAGGCATGTCGGTGGTAAGGACAAATATTTCATGTCCATACTTAAGGTAGGGGAGCAGTCCACGTAGATCTGCATCCGAATAGCCGATGACCGAAGCATTCTTGCCGTTACTTCCATTTGCAGATGCTAGCATTCTACGAGCTGTGAATAGCTGTCCATGACGCTGGATGCTACGAAACCGGTCTGAAGACAGACCTGAATCAATATCTCGTGGAGTGATTGTTTCAATCACCAACATATTATCTAAACCAAAGCTACTTACCTCCGTACGTAATCGCTCTATCTGCATGCGGAATCCTACTAGTAGTAATACCGAGAGGCACACCATGATGATGGTGACGACTGAGCGCGCTAGTATGCTACCTGGCTGTTCCAGCCAGCGCTTCCAAGTGTCCTTCCATAGGTAGGAAGCGGTTAAAATCCAAGATATCATGGGCTACTTTGTCGAGTCTAGAGTCGTGTGTGCAGATGATGGCGATTCTATTACCTCCATCAATAAATTCTCTGAGAACGTTAATGATCACTTCTGTATTCAAATCGTCAAGCCCAGATGTGGGTTCATCCAAAAGTAATACTTTAGGCTCCTTAATCAGAGCACGGGCGATACTAGCACGTTGTTGTTGTCCCCCAGACATTGACTTAGGGAGTCGCTTTTGGAAATGACCAAGTCCGAGCATTCCTAGATATTGATCTGTTTTCTCAGTGCGGTTACGCTTTGACATGCCTGCTAGAGCGGCAGCGAGGTTAAGATTGCGCTTGATGCTTGCTAGAGGCAACAGATTGAGTTGCTGAAAAACAAATCCCAAATCTTTCTTTTTAAACTTAGCATTGTTGGAGCGATAACCGTCAATCTGCACTTTTCCACGTTGTTGTTTAAGATAACCGCCGATGATTCGGAGCAGGGTAGATTTACCGCATCCAGAGTATCCTTTAATTAAGTGGATACCTTTACCGAATTCATGAGAAAAGTCTTCCAGCACCCACGGAGCTCTTCTACTATAGCGATAGTATATGTTTTTACAGGAAAGCATTTAATACTTAATGGCAAGGTGCTTGTGTCCAACTCCTAATAGCTTGGCATTTGGCCAGAGCGTTTTCACGACGTCACGCCATACTAAAGAGTCTGTTTTGCCCAGAGCGTAGAGTGACACATCGTATTTGGGGACAATGTAGCATTGTTCTGGTAGTCTATAGATGAGGGTGGAGTTCATTTGCGTTCCTGTGAGACGCTTAAGCTTAGTATTCTTTTCTAGAGGGACGGAGAAAATATATTTACGTTCTTCGCGCTGGGTGCGCTTATCTTTTTCAATTCTATCGTCCAAGAATTCCATAAGAGTGTTGTTTTTATCACCGAGTTGGAGATAGAGTCTGCTGGGTTCAAGACTGATCCAGTCAGCATTAGCTACTTTCAGGTGACCGTGGATCTCATCGTAGTTATTTAAAGTAGCGATCGTTTCACGTGCTGAAACTGTGTATTCTTGCTGACCTTCTATAAAGTTCACTTCTAGTCTGAGTTCGCCATCAAATGGAATAATGTAGTCTGAGCGTTCTTTAGCATCTTGGAGTTCACGCTCATTTTTTTCTGTATTCATTTTTTCAATTTCTCTTTTGCCAGTCAAAAGCCTTTCTTCAAAGTCTTTAGCAAATGCATAGCTTTTCTCTGCGAGACTCAGATTCTCCTCTGCTTCTGCCATCGCTTTTTCATCTATGTTGCCGATCCCTTCAGGGAAAAGCTCATTAGCATATTCTTTCGTGGCTGGATTAGTAAGCATTAATCTTAACAATTTTACTTTTCGCCTAGCTTCTTCTAGCTCTTCTTTAGCTTCTTTTTTCTTAACGGGAAGCACTAGTTCATCTTCTTTCATTTGAGCAATATCGGCACTTTCTTTAGCGATTTGTAATCGCTTTTCTTGCTCAGTAAGATTTTCAACATCCATTCTAGCGATTAACTGGTCTTTCTTCACCGTGGTATTCTTCTCATTGATTTCGAAAGTGATTGTTCCAGAACCTTCACTCTTCATATCATAGCTTTTCTTGGGCTGAATATCTACAGGTATTGCGCTGAGATGCATCTCGGTAGCTTTAGCATATTTATTCCAGTCCCAAGTTATAGGGGCAGGTTTAGTGCTTATTGGGCTGGATGCAGTGTTTTGTTGCTTATCGCAACTGTTAATCAACAAGATGAAACCAGCTGCCAAGCTTAGATTGAGTAATGTTTTTTTCATAGAAATAATTTAGTAGTTTCAGAGTATGTTAGCACGGAATTGACTAATTATCTAGCCTTTAAGGCGTATTAATAAATGCTGAGTAATGAGTCAAGCCTGAGGGAGGATATGTTAGTTCTTTAATCGTTAAGGGTTACTCGTAATCACTTCTTACACAGAAGTCTCTGGGTTACTCTTTTTTCTTCTTTCCAGCCCATTTTTTGACCTGATTTTTAAAGTTGAGTTCCTTGTATTTATCACTGTTTTCTCTCAAGGTAGTTCTTTGTTTACGAGTTTGAAGCCAACGTTTCGTAATTGGTCGCCAGCGCTTCTCATCAATCAGCCAGAAAGTAGAGCAGATTTCTATCTCTCTAGCCATAAGTCTTACCTCTTTTTCTTTGAGGTTGCGCATCGTCTGCACGGCTTTTTGTGGATCTTTTACTAGTCCTGATCCTACTGCTTTTTTGTAGATTTCGATTGCAGCACGGAGTTCAGCAAGCTCTTTTTTAATTTTAATTAAGAGTTCTTTTCCTTCAAATAACTTTTTCACTTCTTCTCGTGTTCTCCTGTCTTTGCGCCAATCTCTGAGCGGTTGTTCGCGCTTAATACGATAAAGTTGTCTTCCTATATAACCTCTAGAGTCAAGGTTCCAGTTAAATGATGGGCTTAGCCTTATATTAGCGGGATCAAAGCTCTGTCCATTCGTATTGCTGTAGAGGGGAGGGGCTGACACGGATAAGTTTGCTGTAGGGAGATACCTTAGGTATGTATCTAGAATCCGACCATCTTCAGCAATATTTTCTAGTGCTAACAAATTAAGCTGTAGTAGCCCCCATCTCTTAGTGTCTGAAAAATCTAGCTTGTTTGGATCGTAGATGATGTCTGGAATTCCGTTTGGATCTAGATAGATATCTTCAAACCCTGACATAAAGAAATCCCCTACTTTAGTTTTCCAGTCCTTAATATTTCTCTCATAGTTCTCTATAGCTTCTTTATGCCTAAGCTTCATGTCTAAAGAGTCGGATGCATCTTTACCAGAGATTGACGCTAATATTTGAGACTCTAGATCTAGTGCCTGTTTTTCGATTCTATGTAGTTTTTGCTCTTGAAAGAGACGGTAAAGAGTAATCACTTGCTGACGCATTGTGTTTTCAGACTGTAGCGCAGAACCAATGTAGGTTAGTTTGTTGGTATAGACTGTTGAAGGTAAATCAAGCAGATTACCTAGTGAAATGAAACTGTTGATTCTGAAGCTGGAATCAGAGAAAATATCTCCGATGTCTTTGATAGTCTTTGAGTCACTGAGGCCAACTGATAGACCTGGAATCATGTTTCGCCAGACTTGTTTTTGTCGATATTTAGCATCGAGCATACGGTAGTCGGCTTGAATTAAGTTAGGATTAGCTAGATACATTTTTTCTAGCCCTTGTTGCCAGGTAATGTGTAGTTTCCCTCTAAAGCCCCCATTTTGGTGTAAGCGCACCTGCTTAAGGTATTTATCGGAAACATCGTCTCTCGCCTCACTAATACGTTCGTCAACTGGCTTCATCCAGATGCATGAAGATACTAGTAATGCTCCAGATAGAATTACGAGGAATTTTGTGAATAGAGTATTTAGATGAATTAGCATTTTCGTAAGCACTGGTTATAAAAATTTATAATATGAACTGGTTGAACCATCAAATCGCTAGAATGGCAAGGTTGTATTTTTATCGAATGAAACTGGTATGGATTGTGTAGATACGATGGAACGATATTATTCAGTTATATAAATTTTCAATTTTTTTAGACTGGGATCTTTAAATGTTATCTCAAAATAGCTTTGCGCTTTTTGAGCATTTTTATAGTTAAAGCCAGTATCAAATTTGGCTTTGAGTATAAATTTTGTATGATCATTCGGTCTATTTTGAAGTTTAAAGTGTACTAGGTTTTTTTGAGCTCCAATGTATTTTATATTCTTAAATTGTTTTTTTAGCACTAGCGAGTAGTCATTGCATGTAAGATTGATACGCGTGCTACCAGTTCTATCTATTTTGTGTGATGAGATGACTCTAGGGCTTATTGTAAACAATTCAGAGTGCTTTGTTATCGTTGGTAAGTTGATAGTGCTGCATTCTGCATTACTAGTTTTGATATTAATAGTAGATTCTAGGTTTTGATCGGGAGAGTTAATAATTTGGGAGATTAGCTCATAGTGCTGACCTGGGCGGATCTCTTTCAGAGTCACTTTCATAATACTGGAATCATAATCACCTAATGTTACGAATGTCGGCTGTAGAGTATTGTTTAGTATATTTGTATGCTGAGGTTTTGATTGTCCTCCAGAAGAGACATTTCCAAAATTTGTTTTAAAAGGGAGTATCTTAACAGGCATCCAAACATCAGCGCTGATGGTTACTGTATGTGGTACATCAATATTCTTTTCGTAAATGAAAACACGATGCGTGACATCGCCTATAAATTTTTTGGTATCAAATTCATATTTGACTTCAACCTCAGAATTGGCCGGGATGATATGAGGTTGCTCCTTAAGTTGAATACATCCACAGGAGACGCTCCATTTATCAATCTCGATTGCCTTGGAGCTACTGTTTTTGAGAGTAAGGGAGTTTTGTTTGGACTTGTTTTTGATGATTCGACCTAGATGAGTTTCGGCAGGGAAGATATTCAATGCGGAAGTTTCTGATTCGATAGTGCTATTTTTCTGCGCAACTACAGTGTTCAGCTCTGCTGCTTGAGTAGAATCAGCGATAGAGTTGATAGATGAAATGCTTATTTCGCCCTCAATGACCTTGTCTGAAATCATGAACTGTGGAAAACCGCTAACTTTGGCGTTGATCTGATTTAGCTTAGCTAGGTTTTTTCCCTGGGTAAGTAGTTTCTCACTCCAACGGTAGTATCCTTCATAATAGGTCATGAAATCACCATCCAGTTTTTTTTCGATATGTGTCTTGATTTCAGAATAATCGAACAAGATCCTTTGCTCATATAGTGCTGTGACTGTAGCTTTGAATAGCTTAGGATCAATACGCTGCAATAGAATCAATATCCTATTAATTTCCTTGGTGTTAGAGTTTTGATAAATAGGTAAAAAATAGATCGAAATTCCAGAGCTTATTGTTTTATGATTATTTAGCAGTGAATGAGTTAGGTTGAGACAGTGGGGGCATGTAAAGTCACTGAGCAATAGTGATGTTTTCTTTTGTTTGCTGGTTGTATAGCAAGGAAGTTCATCGAGATTTAATTTTATGCTACCATCATAAAGTGTAAGAAGATTATCAGTGTTAACTGATAGAGGGGCTATATTGCTAGTACTCGTTAAGTTCAGTTGATGAGGGGCTAAGATTTGTAATAGAGCAAAGGAGGCTATCGATAGTACCGAACTAGTAGTAATAGTGTAGGAGTATTTAGGAGAATTTAGAGTGGGTAATGAAAAAATTAAATACAAGACTGATGCTATGACCGCAGAAACGTGTATAGTACAGCAATAATAGCAGAACTCACCGATGATGAATAGCTGGATAGCAAAGAACCAGACAGCTCCTAAAATAATAGTATAGCTGAGATAAGTTCCAATTAATTTTAGTAAAAGATGTTTACCAGAATAAAGCGTACAAATTAGCAATGTAATATAGGTAAAACAACCAATAAGAGTGATAGGAAAGCCTAAAATATTAGCATAAGTGCTTGTTAAGACACGTTCACATGTGCTGCCAGCTCCACACGATGCGACTATTGGAGAATCGCTATAAAGATAAAAGGCTATTATTGTTGATGTAGAGAGGAGTAAGGAGATTATGAGCTTTCTCAACACTAAATTAATTTTTTTCATAGGCGGCTCTCTAGTAATTTATTGCGTGAGATAATACTCTTATGGTGATGAAATAAACCTCTCTGAGGTGCTATCTGTAATGAAGACACATTTATTTCATTGGAGCTCCAGATTTTTTCAACTCTTCAACTAAGTATGGCTTTAGTGATTTTGAAGCAAGAAACTTACCTTCAAAATAATTGTATTCTTTATTTTGTATTTTAGTCCGACCATCAATCACTTCCCATTGATCATGATTTCCTATAAACGTGAATTCGTAGAAAGCGTATTTGATCTCAGGAATGGTGATTCTGTAAACAATTTTATAGTCTTTACTATTTACTAGTTTCTCAGTCGTATAGATGGAACAGACGTGTTCGCTTATAAAAGCGGCTTCTTTAGATTGGTGTCCGCTCAGTGGGGTGTTTTCCCTTAAGCTTTTATCTGAAGCGCGCCAGAATGCAGGAATAAGTTTTTCCTGAATACTAAGAATAGCGCTCTTAGATGTCATTAATGGTTTTGATTCTGTCTGCTTACATGACAGCAGGACAGTGGATATTAGTATGACTAATAAATGAGGTAATTTCATAACTGAGGAATACACTGAAAATGAAAATTTAAGAGAAAAAAATTGGGATAGGCAATAATAGCCTATCCCAATTTAAGTAAATATAGATTTAACTATAAGTTCAACACCTTACTTAAGGGAGCCGAAATTATTGTTTCCTCCACCGAGTCCACCAAGACCGTTTTGGTTGGTAGCTTGGTTCTCAGAGTTGATGATTGTCTCAGGAGATCCTGTAGATGAATCATAGTCGTGTCTGTATGAACCAGTGATGCCTTCTCCGCCGTTACCAGCTGTGAGGTATGTAGCTGCTCCAACTGTGTCAGGGATCTGGTCGCCTTCTGGAGAAACGTCAAGTGCGTTTGATGCAAGTGCTGTTCCTAGTGTTCCAACAAGTGAGTTGTAAGCTGACTGAACTTCTGTGTTGCTTGATGGGCTGATTACTCCGCCTGCTGCTGCATAAGCTGTCTTAGAAACAGCAAAGTTAAGAACACAACCTGTGTTAAGTTCTACAGAGAGAATAACGTTTCCTCCACCGATTTCGCTGTCAAGTGTTACACCGTTAAGTGTAGTGATCTCAGCAGGGTTACCAGCTACGTCTTGATAGACTGAAACTTGGTTAACAGATGCTGATGATGAATCAGGAAGAGTGATGTTGTTAAGAGCAAGATCTCCTGAGTCACCAATAACGTGTGTGGTGTCTTGGTTTACGTTAACGTCAACTGGACCTACACCTGTGAAACGACCTGTAACTGAACGAAGGTCAGATGCAAATGGTGTGAATGTAAGCTCAGAAAGAAGGATGTTTCCGCTAGCGTTTGTTCCTTGCTTAACAAAATCAATTGTGAATGTTGAAGCGAGGTTTGTGATGCCTTGAACATAGCCTTCTTGAGTGCCGTTGTTAGCGAAGATGAGTCCACCGTCAACTGCAAGGTCAGCAAGACCGTTTGCATTTGTGTCGTCAGCTGAAGTTACGTCAACTGAGTCAAAATCAAGCTCAAGCTCTGTGCCTGCGTCGAATGACTGACCGAGGCATGAACCTGTGTCATTGTCGAAAGTAAGCTTAAGTGAAGTTACAGGGTATTCAGCAAGTTTGATAGGAGCTACTGGCTTAGTTCCAAGATCGCCGATTGCGTCTGCAACACCTGTGTCTTGAACAACAGTAACGTCGTCGCCGTCACATGATACCATGAATGCTGATCCCGCGAGAGCTGCACCGAGTGTGAGATACTTTTTAATATCGTTTTTCATATTATTTTTAATTAATTAATTAGTTATTTGTTAGTTTAATGAAGCGGCTCTTAAACTTTTAAGCCGCCCCTTGAGGAGTATTTAGTGGATGCTGTTTTTATTGCAAGCAAATTATTGATTTTTTTATGTAATAATTTTCCATGCGGTAAATCCGTGAGTAATGAGTGATGAGTCATACTCTATTAACAGGTTAGCTTTTTACAGTTTTGGGGAGATCATTGTTAGAGGCATTGTTTATGCTCTTTTAACAAGGGTGCCGTAGGCGAAGATCTCTAGGTCGTGGATGACTCCGAAGATTCCGTGGCCGGCTGAGATGCGGTAGTCAAAGTGACAGTTGATGACAGCATCAGCTCCCAGCTTGGCTCCTCTGCTTTTGAGTTTTTTCTTAACTCCCTCGAATGCTAGCGATGGGCTTGACTTTGTGAAGAAGTTCTTACTGAGGGTATCTAACACGATGATGGTATCGATGATCTCATAGTCAAACGGCGGCGGTCCTGTAGTAATGACTACATGGTTACCGGGTTCTTCATCTGAAGTTTTTACACGCTCGATATTGATGTCTGGCTGGTGTTCTTCTTCGGTGATCTTTTCGACAAAGAATGTGGCACCGCAGGTAATACACTTGATGTCGCGTGCTACTTGGCGGTCTTCGAGGATGTTTGATGATAAGCAATCTGGGCAATTTATTTCTAACATAGTGCTATATAGATAGCGTAGTGTGTGAGGGAAGGGCAAGGAAAATCAGTGGTCAATCAATAATGAGTAAAGAACCGTGGTTGTGGGCTTGGGTTGTTGGTATAGGGCTTATGTGTCATATTGGACTTATGTTTAGCGTTTCATTGTGATGGAAATGACTGCATGCTAAATCATAAATGTTGAATGTTGATTGTTCATTGACAAATGTTCATTGCTCATTGTTCATTGTCGTTATGTTCGCAGATGTTCATAGTTCCTTTCGTGAAAGCCCTATCCTGGCGCTTGCACCTATGCAGGATGTCACGGACTTGGCGTTCATGCGGGTGATGGCTCATTATGGTGGTGGGCCAGATTACTTTGTGACGGAGTATTTCCGAGTGCATCCGGATAGTAGCCCGGAGAAGAAAATTCTGCGTTCTATTACGCATAATGAAACGGGACGTCCGATCTATGCTCAGATGATAGGGATGGATATTGGAAGCTTGGTGAGGACTTCTGAGATCCTGTTAGATTACCCGATAGCGGGGATGGATATTAATTTGGGCTGCCCCGCACCTGTCGTGTGTCGTAAGCAGGCTGGTGGAGGTCTGCTTAGAAATTTACAGCACGTAGATAAGATATTAGGGGCGATGCGTGAGGTGTGTAGTGATAGGAGGAAGGAGTTTACTGTGAAGACGCGGATAGGCTATGATGATCCTGCGGAGTTTGAGGCTATTTTAGAAATTTTTGCCAAACATGAGATCGATGCTTTGGCTATCCATGGTCGCACGGTGAAGGATAAATATCAGACGCCTGTTAGGGATAGATGTGTGAAGATGGCTGTGGAGCGGATGGGGTGCCCGGTGATAGCGAATGGGAATGTGGTGAATGTGGCTACGGGTCGGGCGTATCATGCGAAGACTGGGGCGGCGGGGCTAATGATAGGACGCGGGGCGATACGGAGTCCATGGATATTTCAGCAGATCAGAGAGAGCTACGCAGGGGAGCAGGTGATGGTGCCAACTCGGAGGGATCTACACCACTATATAGAATTGCTCTTCAGAGAGCTGGCTGGAGAGTGGGCGATGTATGATGAGGTGAAGCATGTAAATAAGATGAAGAAATACATGATTTACATCGCGCAGGGGATCGATGCGGAGTTCGAGTATGAGATACGGAGAGTGCGTAGTGAAGAGGCTTTTTTCGCTGTCTGTGATAGTTTTTTAGATAATGATGAGGTGTTGCCTGATCTGCCGCCTGAAAAATCTAAGTTATTCTGTGGGTTTAAGGAGTTGTTGGAGTAGGGGGAGTTTTGAGGGGGCTTTTGGTGATTTTTTTTGCAGAATTTACATGATTTTTCAGAATGAACAGAATTTGTTTGGGTTGATGGATTTTTTACCACGAATGGGCACGTATTTTCACGAATGGTGAACGATGGAACCTTAGGTTGTGGCTTGGGTTGATGGATGTAGGTCTTATATGTCTTATTGGGCTTATGCTTCATTGTGCTGGAAATGACCGCATGCTAGATGATAAATGCTAAATGTACCGTTGAATGTTCATTGACAATTGTTCGCTGTTCATTGTTCATTGTCTCTGATGGATAAGGTAATTTTAAATGGTGAGCTGTGTGATGTAGAGGATGCGCAGTTGTCTCTGCTGAATAAGGATATGCAGCTGGGTCTGAGTGTCTTTGAGACGATGTTGGCGGTTAATGGAGAGGTGGATGGCTTTGATCTGCATATGATACGGTTTCAAGCTGGGTTGGAGAGGTTGGGAATTGAGATTTCTTGTTTTGATCTGTTAGAGGTAAATGTTAGGGAGTTATTACGCGAAAATTCTCTAGAGGAATCGAGAGCGCGAGTCCGGATCACGGCATTGAATAATCTCTGCTGGATAGAGGCGCATGAGGCTGCTGTGAGGAGCGAGGTCTGTAGCGTGATCTTGAGCGATCATATTCTCAATGAACGCAGTGCGATAGCGGGGATTAAGTGTGGGTCGTATGCTGAGAATTACCTAGCTCTGCATGAGGCTCATGAGGCTGGTGTTGATGAGGTGATTTATTTGAATTCACTCGGAGAGGTGGCTGAGGCGGCTACTGCAAATGTATTTATCGTGAAAGACGGGGTGATTTCCACGCCTAATTTAGATAGTGGTTGTCTGCCAGGTGTGACACGTGAGCTAGTGATGCAGCGGGCTGTTAAAGCAGGATTGGAGGTTGTGGAATCAGCGCTATCACTGGAAGAACTTTTGAATGCAGATGAGTTGTTTTTGACTAATACTCAGATTGGCGTGCAGGCGGTGCTAAGAATTGGCGAGCTAGAGTTTGGTGATGAAGCAGGTGAGGTGACTAAGGTTGTGAGAAAAATTTACCTAGCGAAGTAAGATGGCTACGAATACTTATACCGTCAAAATTGATCCCAAAGATATACCTAAGCTTAAGGCGATCTGCGAGGAGCGGGGATTTGAATTTAGTGAGAAGCAGTGGGCTATCTGGCATGCGAAGAAGAAAGACTCGTCTGGTGTGGTGAATGTCACGGTTTATGAAAAAGGACCAAAAGTGCTGGTGCAGGGGAAGGGGACTGAGGATTTTGTTAGATTCATTTTAGAGCCAGAGATTCTGGGTGAGGCTAGGCTTGGAAATGAGGAAATTCTGATGCCGGAGATGTTCGAGCCGCATTTTGGCGTGGATGAAAGTGGCAAGGGAGATTTTTTCGGACCTTTGGTGATAGCGGGAGCCTATGTGAATAAGGAAATTTCACGTGAATTGTTAGAGAAAGGGATCATGGATAGTAAGCGGATTTCTAGCTCAGCGAGGATTAAGAAACTGGCGGAAATAGTCCGAGGGATAAATGGCATTTCCTGGGAGGTGATCTCGCTAAAGCCAGAGAAATACAACGAGCTCTACACTAAATTCGGAAACCTGAACCGCCTGCTCGCTTGGGGGCACGCTAGGGTGATAGGTAGCTTGGCGGAGAATGTGCCGAGCTGCCCTAGCGCTTTGAGTGATCAGTTCGCCCGCAAGGAATTACTTGAAGGAATGCTTAGCCGCGAGACATCAGCGCAACACATAGAACTCACTCAGAGGACGAAGGGCGAGAGTGATGTGGCGGTCGCGGCAGCATCTATTCTCGCGCGTGAAGCATTCGTGAGCTGGATAGAGCGCGCCAGCGAGGCTGGCGGAATAGTGCTGCCTTTGGGTGCTGGCGAAAATGTCATCGAAGCGGCGAAGGAAATGAAATCAAAGCACGGTGCGGAGATGCTGGCGAAGGTGGCCAAAATGCATTTTAAGACGGCTAAGCTGATTTAAATAGTCTGACTTAGACCACTCATTAACGCTTGAAATCTCTGTGATTGTGTTTAGACCATCCGCATGCGCCTTTATGACACCCTAGCGAGAGAGACCCAAGAGCTGAAGCCTATCGATAGTGATACCTTTCGGTTCTACTGCTGTGGTCCTACGGTCTATGGTCCCGCTCATATTGGAAATTTCCGCACATTCGTGGTTCAGGATGTTTTCCGCCGTGCTCTGGAGCTAGGCGGAATGAAGACTAAGCATGTGAGAAATCTCACCGATGTGGATGACAAAACCATCCGCGATTCCCAGACCGCCGGCAAGACACTCACTGAGTTCACACAGCACTGGACGGAGAAGTTTCACGAGGACTGCGCATCGCTAAACTGCCTCATCCCCCACATCGAGCCCGGGGCGGTGGATCACATCCCGCAGCAGATCACGATGATCGAGGAACTCATCGAGAATGGACATGCCTATGCGGCAGATGATGGCTCGGTTTACTTTAAAATTTCATCCTACCCGGAATACGGAGCGCTATCTCATCTAGACGAGCGAGATCTGGATCTGGGGAAAACTCAGAACGCTCGATTGGGAGCGAATAATGCAGATGAGTATGAGAAGGATAGTGTGGCTGACTTTGTGCTATGGAAATCGCGTCGTGATGAAGATGGCGAGAATTTCTGGCAAAGTCCCTGGGGAGAAGGCCGCCCGGGATGGCATCTGGAGTGCTCCGCGATGATCCGTGAATATTTAGGCGATAGCTTTGACCTCCACTCAGGTGGCGAGGACCTCGTATTCCCACATCACGAGAACGAAATAGCCCAGAGCAAATGTTCCTGCGGTGGAGACTTTGCCGCGCATTGGTTTCACATCACACACCTTTTAGTGGATGGTTCAAAAATGGCGAAGAGTAAGGGGAATTTTTACCGTTTAGCGGATCTGTTAGAGAAAGGTCACACGGCAGCAGAAGTCCGCTACGCACTTATCGGAGCGCATTATCGAAAGCAGATGAACTTTACGTTAGATGGGCTCCACGCAGCGAGTGAGGCGATAGGGAAGATTCAGAAGGCTGAACGCGCTCTCGCTGATAAGGCGGGAGTTGATGAAGCTCCGAGTTACGAAGAACTCATCGGTCTAGAAGATAAAGGGCTCTTCGAAAATGCTTGGCTAGGTCTAAACGAAGACCTCAATACCCAGCGTGCAATCGGTGCGATGTTTGGTGCGCTCAAGCGAGCTCAAAACGAAGATGATGCCCTCGTTCAATGGAAAGGTCTTCACTTCATGCTCCATGCATTTGGCATTGTTCTTCCTGAAATAAAAGAGGAGGAAGCAGTAGAAATTCCCGCCGAGATCCAACAACTCGCCGAACAACGCTGGCAAGCCAG
>CAKZMG010000264.1 GCA_937128235.1 uncultured Verrucomicrobiales bacterium | reverse complement strand
CGAGCAAGTAGGATGTGCTCACGAGTCTGTGGCATTGGACCATCAGCTGCTGAACAAACGAGGATTGCTCCGTCCATCTGTGCTGCACCAGTGATCATGTTCTTAACGTAGTCAGCGTGACCTGGGCAGTCAACGTGTGCGTAGTGACGTGTCTCAGTCTCATACTCAACGTGTGCTGTTGAGATAGTGATTCCGCGCTCACGTTCTTCTGGAGCACCGTCGATTTCGTCGTATGCTTTTGCTTCAGCGCCACCGTGCTCTGCAAGAGTGTTGGTGATTGCTGCTGTGAGAGTTGTCTTGCCGTGGTCAACGTGGCCAATTGTTCCAACGTTAACGTGCGGCTTATTTCTTTCGAATGCTTCTTTAGCCATAATATTTATTTTTCTTTTTTGCGCTTTAATTAGGCTCACCATGTTTTAGGTGAGCTGGATTATATGAATACGGTACTTTTTACGCTGGAGCTCTTGGGCGGATTTGAACCGCCGACTTCATCCTTACCAAGGATGTGCTCTACCCCTGAGCTACAAGAGCGCAACAGTGTAATCGATACCATTACTTGTGTGCTTGCCAAGAAGTGAACCTCCTGACAGGCGGGCGGAAAGTAGCAGAGGCGGCTGATCTGTCAAAATAAAATTGAATTGTTTCGCATTTTTTTTGACTTAAGTAAAAAATAAACGAGATTTGCCTTGTTTTAGAGTATAATGAAGGGGGTGGAGAATTTTTTATTCCTTTTTTGAAATAAAGCCTAATTGCTTGACATAGTTAAGTTAATTGCATTAATTAGAAAACTAAATAAAACATTATGAAACGATTTACCTCAGCTATCTCCGCATTATTAATTTTAGCCTCTCCGTCTGCGTCTGCCCAAGATCCGATCGTAAATAAGCGTCTCAAGGAAATAGGCGAAAGATTTGAGCAGCTTCCATTGGAAGCTCGTACCGAATATGTGAAGCTGAAGCGCAAGGCAACAGAAGCTAGTAGGAGGCAGAAGTTCTTCACGTGTATGGTTGCTATTGAGGACGCGCTTAAGATTTTCCCAGATGATATGGATTTGATCTGGCTTCAGGGGATATGCAGAGCACAGATTCATGATGTTGATGCAGCTATTTATCATTATGATAATGTAAGAAAGATTAATCCTAATCATGTCCCTACATTGATGAATTTAGTTGAGATCAATTTTTTCGCAGGAAGGTATGAGAAAACTGCGGAGTATATTGTCTATATAAATAAACTTATTAAAAGCAGGGGAAATAATTCCTTGCCTTTGTTAGATTTTAAATACCTGATCTCTCTTTCAAAATTAGCAAAAAAGGATCCAGCTAAATATGGGGCAGAGCTAGAGAAAATGTATGATCTACGTGGCTACATGGAAGACAATCCTTATTATTATTATGCGAATGCTCTTAAGAATTTTGATTCAGGTGACAAACAGGAAGGTCTGATCTGGATTCTTAAAGCCTATCTTATTTTCAACAGCCCACCACTTATCGAAACTTGGAATAAGGCACTCGTAGATACTGGGTTTATTGGTGCCCACGAGATTATGTTCAATCGCAGTGGCAATGAAGAAGGCCAGAGAAAACAGTAGTTTGAATTTTTAAGCTAGTAAATATGTAGCCTTTCAGACAAGAGAACGGCTCAAGGACGCTTTGGAAACGAAAGCTAGTATGTAATCAGGGGTACATGTGTTTGTACAGAAATGATTATTTGCTGAAATTTTTTGTTAATCCAAACAGTATTGTCTAACACAACATCCCCCAAAACAGAAATGCAAACAATGAACCGCTATAAAATAAAGCATAGCCTCGGAAATGGACGCTTAGGTCAGGTCTATCTCGCAGAGGATTCCCTCCTCGGCAGAAATGTTATCTTGCGTAAGTTTGATATTCCTCAGAATGAGGATCGCAGCACGTTCGAGAAGAAATTTCTCAGCTTGGTCAAAGATCTTTCTAGTGTGGAGGACTCCAGTGTCCTTCCAGTTCTTGATGCTGGTATTGAAGGTGACTCCGCCTATATCATCGGTGCCTCAGTAAATGGAGACACCATTCAAAATCTACTTGGGAAACAAGCTTTCTCAGTGAAAGACGTCTATGATCTGGCTGAGCAGCTTCTAGAAGCACTTGGGCAGTTACGTCAGTTCGGGTTCTTTCATTATCATTTCAGACTATCCTCTGTCCTCGTGCAGCAAAAGGCGAACGGTGGTAAGAACTTTCTTCTGATGGACTTGGGTTATAGTAAGCTTATGCCACTTATCCATGGTCAAGGATCGGAGAGAAAAATGATCGCGCCAGCCTTCGCAGCTCCAGAGCTATGCCAAGGAAAGCCGATGGGAGAAATCACCAGTTTGTTTATGATAGGTCAGCTATGCTATGCGATGCTGGCAGATAGTCATCCACTCGCAGATTTGCCACTCGCTACTGCGATGGCTAAGCACAGAGTGGGAGAGATCCCTTACATAAGTGGCTATAGAAGTAATATTCCAGAGGCATTTAAAGCATGGATGTATAAGCTAATGAGTCCTAACTGGGAAGACAGACCGCAATCTGTGGAAGAAGCGCTAGCGCAAATGCCTACAGAGTGCCAAATCACTGCGGATGAAAATACTCAGGTCATCCAGCCCCAGCCGCAGTCATTTCCAGTAGCGCTGGAAGCATAAACTAAACATGGCTGATTTAGGTAAATGGAATAGTCTCGAAGTAGTCCGTCTGGAAGACCGGGGTGCATACCTTGATGGGCACGAGTCTGGAGAAATCTTACTCCCCACCTACGAGGGTGGACAGGGCGTGCAGCTTGGTTCATGGATGCGTGTTTTCATTTACAATGATTCAGAAGATAGACTCATAGCTACTACTAAGGAGCCTAAAATTATCGTAGGAGAATGCGCCGCGCTAAAGGTGGTCCAAGTGAATAATGCTGGTGCCTTTTTAGATTGGGGACTCGCTAAAGATCTGATGTTGCCCTATGGGGAACAAAAGAGAAAAGTCAGCCAGGGAGTGACCGTGATGGTGCAAGCGTATGTGGATGAGAAATCTGGAAGGATCGCTGCCACTACCAAGCTGGGGAGATTTCTCGGTAAAGAGAGACGCACATTTTTAGAGGATGAGCAAGTTGACATCATCGTGGTGCGTAGATCTACAAATGGCTATAATGTTATCGTGGAAGGAACGCACTGGGGGATGATTTATCATGACCAAATTTTCCAGCCAATTAGCATAGGTGATAGGCTCAAAGGCTACGTCCTTACACTCCGTGAGGATGACAAAGTGGACATCATTTTACAGAAGCCTGGGGCAGAAAAAGTGGGTACCTTAGCTGAGCAGATCATGACTAAGCTAGAGCAGGGAAATGGCTTCATCGAGGTAGGTGATAAAAGCGATGCGCTTGCCATCCAAGCAATGTTCGGAGTTAGCAAAAAGACCTATAAAAAAGCCCTCGGTCAGCTCTACAAGGAACGCAAAGTTCAGCTTGGAAAAGATGGCGTGAGACTGGTGAAATAGGTTCACTCACTAGTAGTAAATGAGCCGGCTTCTTCTGCCCAAGTCTGTCCGTCTTTACATCGTATATAGACTCGGTAAAAATACGTAGTATTTGGTTTGAGATCGTTGATTTGGAATGTATTTTCACCAGATTTTATAGGCTTCGCAGTGGTGGAGTGTTGCCAGGTTCTGTCATGTGCAAATAGTTTGGAGCTTAGCCCATTCCGCTCTGTTCCGTGGAGCTTGCGGGGGGTGAAACTGATGCAGTCTTTCGTGTCGTAGTAGATAGTAGCTAAGGCGTTTGTTCCTGCTTTCGGAATGTTGTAGCTGATCTCAGCGGAGTTAGATGTAATGTTGTTTAGCTTCGAGGTTTTGATAGTAGCAGGCAGTTGAAAGAGTTTGGCTGTCTTGTTTTTTGCTAAATAAATAGGGAGTGGGGCATCTGTTCTTGCCGCTTTATAGACAGGTTCGCCATTATATTTTTCCACACCACCTGTGGCCATCTTGAGCCAGCCATCTTTACCTGAGAATATAGATTTATTGCTGAAGCCTTTAGTTCCAGTTCCAACGGTATCGACTGGATGCCACTGCTCATCCTCACCGTAGAACCAGCCTCTTCTTTTGATCACGCGAGCTAAGTCTCCAGAGCGCTGGCGACTGGGTGGACCAGGGACTTCACAAAATGATGTGGCTCGGAGTGATGTGATTGGTCGCTTAGCTCTCACAGGCTTTCTGCCTGTGGCGAAGAGAACCCACTCTTGACTTGGTTCATCAAAAAAGTATCCAGAGTACACATTATAGCCATTCTTTATTTCAAGACGCAGTGCCTGGATTACGGATTTGGGGCGATGCGGATAGGTAATAAAGTCACGGATTTTCACACCCGTTCCCTCGTGTCCGAACCCTCCAAATGTAGCGGTTGGGCTACCTGTAGCGAGTAGGTGAGGAGTTTGATCCATGGGCGGAACTTCTGATTTTTTCTTAGATGCGATCCACATAGAAAAATTCATCGACTCACTGGCTCCTTCCTTGCCGAATGATGCACCATAGTAGCCAAAGGCTGTGGTCATAGGCGAGTAGCTGGAGAAAGGCGAGGCGTTCTGTGACTCGAACACCCAGAGCTTAGTGGTAGGGCAGGTGGATGATGAGAATTTGCAGTGAATGGCGCTAGGACGCCAGCGCGAGCGGATGACGTGTACTTTGTCTGCGAGGTCTCCATCTAGTTTGATACCTTTGACTAATGATTTAGTTTTTTCTGCACCTTTGTAGTTCAGATAAATGGTGTGCTTTCCAGCTGATTCAAAATTAACAGAGGTAAGTTTTTCTGCTTGGATTTCATAAGGTCGATCGTTGACCTTAAGCTCCCATTGCTCCGAATTTAAATCTGTGATGCTAGGGCTAAGGGTAAGTTTTCCAGCCTCCTTTGCCCAAACATGCCAGCGGATAGTTCCAGCTTTTACCACATTGATGTCGGTGAATTGTTCGCGGATAAAATCTCGTTCATGTTCAGGTGCAGGAGATTTTCCAGATGAGTAAAAGCTTCCGTGATCGAAGAATGCGTTAGTAGGATTTAGAGCAATTTCAGAAGACTTATTTTCAATGGAGTAGCGCACGGTTCGCTCATCTACTATGGTGACAACTTCGGAATAGTTTTCTCCAGCGATGATTTCAACCTGAATAGGTGCTGGAGCTGCTTTCTGCTCCGTGGCATTTGTCTTCTGAGTTTTAGGTTCCTCACAGCTAGGCAAATGGAATGCGAGAGTTGCAATGGTTGCGGGTGCTACAAGTTTATTGAGTTTTAGTTTCATGTTGTGATTGTAGCTTTTGTTCCTGCCCAGTTTCCTGTGGCGAAGCAGGCCTGGAGGAGGTAGCCGCCGGTGGGAGCTTCCCAGTCTAACATTTCTCCCGCGCAATAAATGTGAGGGAGTTTTTTGAGCATCAGGCTCTCGTCTAGTTCACTCCATTTTACACCGCCCGCGCTGGAAATGGCTTCATCGATAGGGCGAGTGTGGGTGAGAGGAATGGTGCAGGCTTTTACGGTTTTTGCGAGCTCCTCTGCGGATGTCCATTCAGGATAAGTTTCCAAGATAGCGAGCATGGCTGGGCTGAGTTTCCAGCGTAGTTTCGCCTCGTGGAGGAAATTTCGCTTAGCGGATTCCATCTTGGCGACTAAGCGCTCGATGGTGAAGCTGGGCTTGAAGTCGATGATGATGTGCGGTGTTTCTAGTGCCTTTATGTGCGGTCCTAGTCGATAAATGGGACCGCCTTCTAGCCCGTATTTAGTGATGACGAGCTCGCCCTGTCTGGAATTTTCGCCAGCGGTGACGACGATGTTTTTCAGCGGAAGACCTTCCGCTTTTTCTAGAACGGATGGATGCCAAGCTGTGTGCCAGCCACAGTTAGCGGCGGTGAGGGGAGTGGTTTGGATTCCGTGGTTGTTGAAAATTTCTACCCAAGCACCAGTGGAGCCTGTGGTCTGCCAGGAGCCTCCGCCTAGGGCTAGGATGATGGAGTGGTAGTGATGTGTGGTATCTAATTCCTTAGATCTCACGGTCAGTGC
>CAKZMG010000263.1 GCA_937128235.1 uncultured Verrucomicrobiales bacterium | reverse complement strand
AAATGTCTCGATCAAATTATTCATATCCCGAGCACTGCCATTATAATACCGCCTCGCATACTGAAGCTGGTCTTCTACTTCCACTAAATTTTCTGCCAAATTAGCGAACTGCTTATCCGCTTTTATTTCTGGATATCTCTCCACTAGCATCATCAGTCTGCCCACATTTTCAGACAAGCCATCCTCAACTTTTCCAGTTCTCCTGACTTCCGCGTGATCCACATCCTTAGCCGCACTTCTGCTTTCAGTCACTGCCACGAGGAGTTCTTTTTCGTGATCGCTATACCCCTTGACTACCTCTACCAATCCAGGGATCAGATCATGCCTGCGTTTAAGCTGCACCTCTATCCCGCTCCACGCCTCGCGCAGCCGGTTTTTCTGTCGCACGATTCTATTGTATGTCCAAACCGCCCAAACTAACAAAACCAGCACCAAAAGTCCTATGATCAACATCAACCTCATCTATGTAGTTATAGTTGAATCCCATTTCATTTCAAACTTTAAACTTGCACGCTTGCCCTCCCTCATGAAGGTTATTTATACCATGAAAATTTTCGTCCTATTCACACTCCTCTTTTCTGCTCTGCTCAGTGCACAAGACATCATTCCTAAGCCGCAGGAAATAAACGGATTGAAACTAGATTCCTTCAGCATAAAAGACAGCACCAAGATCACTTACGAGTCAGATAACCTCTCAGAGAAAGCACAGCTACTTCAAGGCTATATTCAAAAATACACCAGCAAAAAGCTCAATGTGGAAAAAGCGAATCGAGCAAAGGTAAATAGCATCCACCTATCCATAGGGAAGCTACAAAGCGAAAATCCTGAGGCATACTACCTACAGTCTATTGAAAATTCAGTCATTATCACAGGCAAAGAAGAAGCGGGAGTTTTTAATGGAATCTCTACCTTCGTCCAGATGATCCCTGTAAGCACGGATAGCAAAAATCTAACAGAATGGAACATATCAGCAGTAAGAATCTATGATGAACCCGCCTTCCCTTGGCGTGGTGTCATGCTCGATCCGGCGCGCTATTTCATCACCAAGGAATACATGTTCCGTTACCTAGACATGATGGCAATGCATAAGCTCAATGTCCTCCATTGGCATCTCATCGATGACTGTGGCTGGAGAATAGAAATTAAAAAATACCCTAAGCTCACAGAAGTAGGAGCCTGGCGTGGATCTGGTGATAAAAAACACGGTGGATTTTATTCTCAGGAAGATATCAAGGAGATCGTAGCCTATGCGGCAGAGCGAAATATCCAGGTTGTTCCAGAGATAGAAATCCCCGCTCACACTCTCTCCGCTCTCGCTGCTTACCCAGTGCTTGGCTGCAATGGTAAGAAATTTAAAGTACCCGAGAGGCACTCTATTTCTCCAGAGATTTACTGTGTGGGGAAGGAAACTACTTGGCAGTTTCTGCAAGATGTCATGGACGAAGTAGTGCCACTTTTCCCTTCTGCTTACATTCACATCGGTGGTGATGAGGCGCGGTATAATCGCTGGAAAGCATGCAAGCACTGCCAGAAAGTAATCAAAGACAACAAGCTCAAAGACGAACGCGCACTCCAAGGCTGGGCAACCAGACGCATCGCTAAATATCTGGAACCTAAAGGGAAAGTAGTCCTCGGATGGGAAGAAATTCTCGCCTGTGGAGTAGAGAAAAGCACCGGCATCATGACCTGGCACAAGTATAGTACCGCAGTAGAAGCTGCTAAAAACGGACACCCTGTAGTGATGTCTCCAGTCAGGCACACCTATATTGACACCCCAGAAAGCAAGCTCCCAGGCGAGCCTCCAGCAGCGACTTGGACACCGCCAGTGACACTCAGCAAGGCCTACAACTGGGACGTGATCCCGAAGGGACTAACTAAGGAACAAGCCAAGAACATCCTCGGACCCAATGCCTGTCTATGGAATGATCGCTTCCTGCATAATGCGAAACAACTAGCAGATAAACCAGGTAAAGGCACCGCAGCTTCTGAAGCATACATGGAATATCTCTCGCTTCCTCGCATTGCCGCCACTGCTGAAGTAGGTTGGACTAAGAAACAAAATCAAAACTATGAAGACTTTCTTAAACGCATGAGCACCCAATATCATCGCTACCTCTTATTAGGATATAACTTCCGTGTACCTACTCCAGAATTTGTTGTTAGAAATACGGGCACAGGAAAATTTCGTATTGCTGCTAACGAGCCCGTTTTTGGAGGAGAAGTTCGCTTCACCACTGATGGGTCTGAGCCTAATTCATCATCAAAACTGATGGAGACAGCGATCAATGGAACCGACAAGAGCATCATCAAAGCAGCGACATTTATACCACATACTAAAATGAGAAGCCTCACCGCTACTCACCAAAAGAAACCATCAAAGTATGCCAAGCACGGCACAGTGATCGGTAAATGGGAAGCAGGAAAAGTCGCCGGCAAGACTCCGCGTGAAGAGACATTTGACGCCACCGGACTCATCGACAAGAACGGCAAATACGAGATCACCTTCATCTACACCTCAGGCGAGTTTGGACTCACAGTGGATGGACTCAAGGTCGTGAGAAATGACACCGTTGTATCAGCGACCAGCAATGAGAAAGGATTCGCTGGCGGAGGAGGAAGAATGAGCAAGCACCAGGTAAACATCCAAAATTACCAGACGGGCGCTAGTTTCAAAATAAAAGCCAAGATCTGCGGTGACCTTGGCTCTGACTCAAATGGAGTGGTTTCTATTAAGAAGATAAAGTAACCACCCCATTTAAAAAATCGTCATTAAATTTCAGACACAGGCAGCTGAGCCACCTCTTCTCTTACTGCCTCAGCGAGTGGTGTGGAGAGGTACCTCTCTGTGGATGATGCGGCGATCACTACGATTCGCTTGCCCGCATACTCAGGTCTCTTACCGAGCTCCATCGCTGCAAACACTGCTGCACCAGATGAAATACCAGCCGGTAATCCTTCGTCCTGAGCCAGTGCTCTTGCGGTGGTAAATGCATCATCATCTGACACCTTGAGAACTTCATCGATGATGTCCACGTTAAGGTTATTCGGAATAAACCCTGCACCGATTCCCTGGATCTTATGTGGTCCTGGGCTGCCACCAGAAATAACCGGGCTATTCACTGGCTCCACAGCGTAAGTTTTCATATCGCATCTCTGCTTGAGAACTTCTGACACACCAGTGATCGTGCCACCAGTTCCCACGCCAGCCACAAAGGCATCAATGTTTCCATCCGTAGCATCCCAGATCTCTTCCGCAGTCGTCTGGCGGTGAGCCTCCGGATTTGCCGGATTATCAAACTGCTGCGGACCAAAGGCACCTTCACCGTGTTCATCGATGAGCTGTTTCGCCTTAGCAATAGCACCACCCATTCCCTTAGGTCCAGGTGTAAGCACTAGCTCAGCACCGAGCATTCTAAGTAGAACTCTACGCTCCACAGACATGGTTTCTGGCATAGTCAGGATGCAGCGGTAACCTTTCGCACGCGCTACAAATGCGAGACCTATTCCAGTATTTCCGGAAGTTGGCTCAATAATACATCCTCCTGGCTTCAGTGCTCCACTCTTCTCTGCATCCTCGATCATTGCTTTACCGATGCGATCTTTAACACTGAATAGCGGATTAAAAAATTCTGCTTTGACGAGTATTTCAGCTCCTACTCCTGCACTAATTTTATTTAATTTGATCAGCGGAGTATTCCCCACAGTGTCCACCATGCTCGTTGATATCTTGCTCATATGATTTGGTTCTTGTTTAGTTGTTGATTGATGTAAAATTTATACAATGACACTTTTGCCCCATCTCGCTAGAGAGTGAAAACCTCAATCGTGTCATTTAAGGTAACCATTAAGAGATCTACCAAGCTAGCTTCCACATTCCTAGCCAAAAGCGCATAAAAAAGCACATAAAAAACGCGGCTCAAAATGAACCGCGCTTTTCATAAAGGTAATTCTAAATCGCCTAGTTACTAAGCCGCTACAGCCTTCACCTTGCCGATGCCTTTTACTACTGCACGGATTTCTGTATGAATCTCTTTAAGAGCTGACTTTGAGAGCTCCACCTTATTAGCGATAGCTTCATCAATCTCTGCGAAACAGCTAGTCAAACGATCAGACAATCCATCGATCATTTCCTCGGCTCTCTGGCTCAGTGTGCAAGACTCTTTGACTTCATTCGCCTCACGCTTTTGCTCGATAAGACGCTTTGCTTCTCTCATTTCTGCGAGGAGAATTTTAGCGTCAGACACGCGGCGGAGGTTACTAGTGAGGCCGAACTTTGAAAGCGTCCAGATCATCCACTTCGTAGGGTCAAACTGCCATGGCTTCACACCATTTCTGTAGTCGTGCTGGAATGCGTGGTGGTAGTTATGGTATCCTTCACCACAAGTGAATACAGCCATGATCGCTGAGTCTCTCGCTGAGTTCCCAGAGTTATACGGACGAGATCCGATAGTGTGACACAGTGAATTAATAAAGAATGTGCAGTGCTGAACTACTACGATACGGAGGAAACCTGCGATAAGGAAACAACCTAGTGCAGCTGTAGCTCCCCCCACGAGATAACCAATAGCAGGTGGGATAACAAGTCCGACAATGAGCCCAATCAAGTGCACCCACTTATCTTGCCACATTACCATTTTATCTTTCTTCAGGTCATTCACGTTGTCCATCACTGGCATAGGATCCAGCTTAAAAAGGAGCCATCCGATGTGCGCGTAGAAGAAACCTCTAGAGATATCGTATGGGTCACCATCATGGTCAGTGTGCTTGTGGTGGTGACGGTGGTCAGATGCCCAGCTCAGGCATGAGTTTTCAAATGCTGCCGCACCGAAAACCAGGGTTAAGAATTTCACTGGCCACTTCGCCTTAAACGATAGGTGTGAGAATAGGCGGTGATACCCGAGCGTGATGCTCATGATGGTAGCCACCGTGTAGAAGAAGAACATGCCTAGTTGGAACAGTATATCAGAAGTCGTGAAATTATGACTCATGATATAAATAGGAACGAATATCAGTGATACAAGTGTTGTGGTGATAAGGAAAATACTCGTTTTCCAGTTAACTCTGTGGAATGGGAAATCTCGGAACATAATGATTAATTGATTTAATTTTAGTTGTATTATTTATTTTGTGAGAGCTTAAAATGCGACCAATGGTGGTGAGACCTGTCAGTGCACAGCCCTTAAGTGAATGCTACTAATGGTGGTGAAACCTGTCAGCGCACCGCTCTCATACTAGCAACATGCGTAAAACACCATGAAAATATGACCATTTTCCCCACTTCAAACGCAAGTCACTTAATTTAAACACTTAAAAAGTATTCTAAACCAAAAAAAAGCCAGGGTTTCCCCTGACTTTTCTTTTAATCTTTAGTTTAATCAATCTAACGAGATTACATCCCGCCAAGTTGCTGCATGACTTCTCCTACTTTATTCATCATGTCTTCCTTAGTTTCCGCTTTCTTTAGCTCCTTGATAGAAGCTTGAGCCATGCGAAGAACAGCGAGAACCTGCTCTTTTTGAACTGGCTTAAGATCAGCCATCTCGCCGATACCTGCTTTTGCTTCTTTAATCATCTCAGACCACTCCTTAGACATGTCTTCTGGAATCCAACGGTCATCCTTTTTAACGAACTTTACCTTCTCAGCTCTACCGTCCATCGTAATCTCTACTTCAGCTGCATCTCCAGACTCAGAAACGAGTTTAGCGGTCATCGCCTTAAGGTTCTCCATATCTTCACCAGCTAGGCTAGAGAGAGATGAGAGTTCTTTAGTGTGCTCTTGGAGATCACCAAGGAATTTAGCCACATCTAGGTTCTTGAGTCCGTCCACATCTTTAGCATCTGAAGTTGCTACCGCATTTAGTAGTCCAACGATAGAATCGTAGCTTGCTTCAAGCTTGTCCATGTTCTCCTTCTCTGACTTCGGTGCCTGCTCCTTCACCATTGCTACGATCATGCTTTTCTTGTCTTTAAGTAGTTCCGTAGCTGCTGTGACAGTAGTCATCGCCTCTTTATAAACTTCAGCATCCATCTTATCACCTACGCTGTGGAGAATCCCAGCTACGTCTGACTGATAGCTCGAAGGAAGTGAATCCCAGAGGCTTGCAACGCGACCTTCAGATAAATCCTTGGTCCAGTTTTGAACAGCTTCGTTTGGTTTAAGGTTGTCTTTTTCAACGCCAGTATCAGCCTTTTTATCTCCACATGATGTGAGTAAAAGCGCACCAGCAGCGAGTCCTGCAAATAGTGTATTTTTCATTGTATTAGTATGTTAGTAATTGTATCCATCCAAACCTTTATCCATAAGTAAACGACTCACTAATGGTGGGTTTGATATTAGCCTATCTGATACATCTCACGCATTCAAGCCTTTATTTCACTTGTTATTTGACAAACCAGAATTTTCATCACTAACCTTTCCGCACCGAAATTTATCCACCTATGCAAACCATCTTTAAAATACTCGTTATCATCTCTATTTCCTCCCTCTTCACCTCCTGTGGCTCTCTCTCCGGATCTGACCCTAAAGATAAGAAAATACCGGTCAAAACCAAATCATCCAGCCTTTCTACAAACGCTAAATTAGCCAAGCAAGTGCTGATTCACCCCAAGATAACACTTTTAAAAAAGCAAGTAAGCGGCAGACTTGATGGTGCTAGCTCATACCACAACATCGCATCCACTGCACGCGGATACAGTGCCAAGCGCAGTAGCTACGGCAGAGCGCCAGGCGGATACGTAAAACTGAGAAGAAAAATGCTCCAAACCATGCTCTACCTCGCTAACACAAAAGGCTACAGCTACCGCGTCACCGCCATTGCGGGTGGATCTCACAGCCGCAAATCCAGGCACTACGCGGGAATCGCATTTGATGTAGATATGATCAATGGCAGAAAAGTAGGTTACAGTAACCCCTACTATAAAGCCTTCATGAGAGCCGGCAGAGCAAAGGGAGCCACAGAAGTCCTCGGACCTGGCAACAGAGCCCACAGCACCCACCTCCACCTTGCCTGGCCAAGGTAGATAGAAGGCAGGTGATTAGTGGCGGTGCGCCCCTACGCTGTGTTTTTTTTCAGGGAGCAGCCAATACCTTATACCTAATAATTTATCACACACATTCGTGGGGTTTTGGGATGATGTTGCCGTAGCGGTGGGTGGTTTCGGAGATGGATTGCTCTCTTAGGTAGTGGAGGAGTTCTATTCTGCCGTTGCTGATGACTTCCCAGTCGATGAGCTGGATGGGCGCGTCGTTGGCTGCTCTGCGGAGATCTTCGCTAGCGCCTGGTACGCGGAGGCTACCGTAGTGGTGGCTGATTTTTCCTAGCCGTGCACAGAGTGCTGCGTCTGTCTCGATGGTGGCGTTGATGCCTTCTCTTGCTTGGTCTAAACTGATGTCTATTTTGACGTTTAGAATTTTTCCTGCTAGTTGCACGAGCGCGAGGTCTAGGTTACTCATGGTGTTTCCTCTTACAAGGATTCTGCGGAGGCTGCGGTAGCGGAAGTGGTTGCTCTCGCCTTTGAGTTGTGACGGGTCGTGCTCGATGGCGAATTCTTTGTCATGCCAGTGGGTGAAACTTGCGGCAGCGGCTGTTAGGGTCGCTTTTTGAAGTTTTAAATCTGTGCTTAGAGTGGAGACGTAGGCAGAGAGTTCATTACTAATTTCTGAAGTGGCTCCGACTTTTGGGTCTGAGGTTTGTTTCCAGGTTCCTAGCTGGGCTACGTAGTTTGGTCCGCCTGCTTTGGCTCCGGGTCCGAAGCAGGATCTTTTCCAGCCACCGAATGGTTGGCGGTTGACGATGGCTCCGGTGATGGGGCGGTTGATGTAGGCGTTTCCTACTTCTACTTGCTCTCTCCAGAGTGCTATCTCGCGAGTGTCTAGTGAGTGGATGCCACCGGTGAGTCCGAAGTCGGAGTCATTCTGGATTTTCATCGCGTGCTTGAGATTTCTGGCTCTGACGAGACCGAGGACTGGCCCGAAACATTCTGTCTGGCGATACCAGCTGTCTGCTTTGATGCCGAGTTTGATTCCTGGTGACCAGAGGCAGGGATTGCCATCTATCATTTGTGGTTCTAGTAGCCATTCTTCTCCTTCATCGAGGGTAGTGAGTGCGCGGTGGAGCTCTCTACCTGGCTCGCGGATGATGGGTGTGATGATGGATTTTGGCTCCCAAGATTGACCGACTGTTAGAGAAGCTGCGGCATCTCTGAGCTGGCGCATGAAGGCTGGATTATCATAGACGTCTGCCTCGATGATGGCGAGTGATGATGCTGAGCATTTCTGACCCGCGTGCCCGAATGATCCTTTGACTAGGTCCTTGATGGCTTGGTCTGGGTCTGCTGCATTGGTGATGATGAGTGAATTTTTACCAGAGGTTTCTGCGAGTAGGTTCATGTTAGGGTTCCAGTTTTGGAACATTCTTCCGGTCTCGTAGGCGCCTGTGAGAATGACTGCTCCGACGCGTGGATCTGTGACGAGTCCCCTGCCGATTTCATTGTCTGGGCAGGTGACGAACTGTAGCACATCACGCGGCACGCCAGCCTCCCAGAGCATGTTGACCATGACCCAGGCGGTGAGGACTGTCTCTGGTGGTGGCTTCATGATGACGGTGTTTCCTGCCATGAGTGCGGCGAGGATGCCTCCGCATGGGATGGCGAATGGGAAGTTCCACGGTGGGGTGATGACGACTACTCCGAGGGCTTTCATTTCTGATCCATCGAAGAGTCCATCCCAGCTGAGGCTGTCTGCGTAGTAGGTGGCGAAGTCTATGGCTTCGCTGTGCTCGGCATCGGCTTCTGGGATGGCTTTGCCAGCGTCTAGCGCCATGACGGCGATGGCTTCTGCGCGACCTTTTGCTAGCTGTGTGGCGACTTGTTTTAAAATCTTACCTCTAGCATCGATGCCCATTTCCTCCCAGGCTGACTGGTGAGCGACTGCGCATTCGAGTGCGGAGTTTACCTGCTCTGCGTCTGCGAGTGAGTACTGGTAGGCATCTTTATTTCTGGATGGATCTCTGCCGGTGCCTAGGTTAGGCGTGGTAGTGGTGAGTGTTTCTCCATTGATGACGATGGGGATGGTGGAAATTTCTACGCCATCAAACTCGCGCACGTGCTTCACTGCCCAGTTCTGATTATGGCGGAGTGACCAGTCTGTGTCTGGGGCGTTTTCGAAGGGTGCGTGGTAGTCCACTACGTGCTCTTCGGTGGCGCGGTTTTGGGTTCTGTTCGGTGTGGCTTGGACGGTGTCTTTTTTCGCGCAGGCATCGAGGAACATTTGCTTTTGCTTATCCCAGAGTGGGCAGCCGGGTTTCATTCCGAAGAGGTCGTGCAGGAAGTTTTCTTCTGCTGTGTTTTCATCCAGCCTTCTAACAAGGTAGGAAATGGCTGAGTGGAAGTCTTCTTTTTTCACTACTGGTGCGTAGAGGAGGAGTCCGTTTGCAGATTCTTGGACAGCGCGGGCTTGGTGGTTCGCCATGCCTTCTAACATTTCGAACTCTACGTGCTCATCGACACCGTGCATGGAGCGGAGCAGGAGTGCGTAGGAAATTTCAAATAGGTTGTGTGATGCGACACCGAGATTTACCACTGCTGCGTGCTCTGGCTGGCTGCCATACTCGACCATTCGCTTGTAGTTGGCATCCACATCTAGCTTGGTGTAGTAGGGAGCTTGGGGCCAATCATGGATGCTGGCTTCGACGCTTTCCATGGCGAGGTTAGCTCCTTTCACGATGCGGATTTTGATATTGGCACCGCTCGTTGAGACGCGGTGTTTCGCCCATTCGGTGAGGTCTTTCTGAACCTCAAATGAGTCCGGGAGATAGGCTTGGAGAACGATTCCAGCGCGTATCTTTAGGAACTCTTCTTCCATGAGCACTTGCTTGAAGGCATCGCAGGTGAGGTGGAGATCACGGTATTCTTCCATGTCTAGGTTGACAAATTTCGGGGCCATGGTGCCGTCCTGACGCTTGAACTGATGCTTGATGGCGGTGCGATAGAGGAGGCGAAGACGTTCTTTGATTTCCTCTAAGGTATGGTGGTATGCTACGAGGTTGATCTGCGAGAAGATGGCAGAAATTTTCACTGAAATGTACTCACACTCTGGGCTCTCAAGTCGCTCGATCACCTGCTGGAGTCTGTGGGCTGCTTCTTCCTCGCCGAGGATCGCTTCTCCGAGTTGGTTGATATTCATGCGGGTATCTGACTTGCGGCGTTTGAGGAGGTGTGGCTTGAGTTCATCATCCTCGCTTGGGAGGATGACATTAGCTGATTCTGATCTCATTTTCGCAGTGACTGCGGGCATGACGATGTCTGGAGCGAGCGCAGATGCGGAAGCGCCCACACGCATGGCTATTTGCTCATGTAGTGGAAGGTAAGATGGGACTCCGTATTCATCTACTAGATAGCGGAACTGATCTGCGGAGCGCACGTGAGTAGCTGGGCGGAAGACCTGATCTGCCATGGCGAGGGTGAGTGCCTTTCCTGGGGCATCATCCATCATGCGGTTCATCTTCCAGGCTTGATAACGCTCGGAGAGTTTCATCTGATCTGATGATGAAATGAGGATTTCTCGAGCGAGTTCTATAGCTGATTCTGCGAGTTGCTGATCTGTAAGTGTGGCGCCTCTTACTTTATCTAGCAGTGGAGTGATGGTGTCTTTTTTCTTAAATAACATGGTGGAGAAATTAGCTGAAGGTGGAGATTTTGTATTGTCTGAAACGAGCGTAAAAAGCATCATAATCGGCATAATAGTGGCATTTTTCTCTATGAGAATTTACCTGAAATGAACTTTGAGTTTGCCATCTGGGGCAAAAATCTCTAATTTTCACCTTCCACTCATTATTATCACACCTATGGACCAACGGTTTAACGCACTCAAATTTATCGTTCTATTTACTGTCTTCATTTTCTCTATGATGTCTGCTCAGGCGGCTCTGGAGACGATGACTATCAGCGGGAAAAAATATGTAACAATGAGAAGCATCAAGTCGCATTATGGATTTTCTAAGATGTCTGTGTCTGGAAAAAGCATTGTGCTTAGGAAAGCTAAGATTAAAATGGAGTTCACTAGGGGTGGCTCTACATGCTATATGAATGGTCTGAAATACGTACTTGCTAAGCCGGTGGGAACATCTGGCGCGAGATTCATCGTCTCGCATACTGATGTGGCTAAAATGATCGATCCTATTTTGAAGCCAAGTTTCATCCCGAATGCGAAGTCATTTAATACGATCGTGATCGATCCAGGACACGGTGGGAAAGATGCTGGCGCGGTGAACCGTCTGGGCACGGAAGCTGGCTATAATCTTAAGGTAGGGCGGACTCTCGCGGCGGGGCTGAGAGCGAAGGGATTTAAAGTAGTGATGACGAGAGACTCTAATGTTTATCTTAGCCTGAAGCAGCGTGTGGCTGTGGCAAACCGCTATCCGAATGCGATTTTTATCTCGATCCATTTTAATGCAAGCAGCCGCTCATCAGCCAGAGGCATAGAGACATTTACGCTCTCTCCAGTGGGAGTGGCAGGCTATGGCAGAGGACTGAAAAGCTCTGACTACCGAGCGCGTAGTGGAAACTTCCAAGACTCTGCAAACATTGCTCTCGCCACAGCCATCCATGGCAGAATGAAAGAGAGAACGGAAGGCTACAAGGTGCCAGACCGTGGTGTGAAGCGTGCTAGATTTAGTGTGCTATCAGGTATCAAACACCCGGCGATTCTGATCGAGGGTGGATTTATGAGTAACCCTAGTGAGGCGCGTCTGATAGAGAGCACGAAGTATCAGTCAGTCATCGCTACAGCAGTGTATGAAGGGATTTTCCGCTACCGTAATGCGTTGAACTCTCGCGGCAAATAAATATTTCTTGTAAAATTTATTGCAAGAAAAAGCCGCCACTTAGTGATAAGTAGCGGCTTTTTAGTGTCTTAAATTGTCTGGTATAAATTACCCTGTTACACGCATTGGCATGATGACGTAAAGGAATGATCCATCAATACGGACTACGCCTGGGCTCATCTCATCGATCATGTCGATGTAAACATTCTCTGTGCTGAGATTCTTGAGAGGTGCCATGAGAAACTCAGGATTAAATGCGATGGCGAACTCCTTACCTGAATATTTCACATCGATCTGCTCGGTAGCTTCTCCCACATCTTGGGTATTTGCCATCACGTCAACGGTATTCGCTCCAAAGGCGAGTTTGACTGAATTTGACTTATCAGTGGCAAGGATAGAAACACGACGAACGGTTTCGAGGAATCCTTCGCGGCTCACTTCGACACGCTCAGTGGTGTTGCTAGGAATCACCTGACGGTAGTTCGGGTAGTTGCCTTCGATGAGCTTAGAAACGAGTAAGCTGCCATTGATCTCGAATGAGACTTGGCTATCGTTGAGGCGCATAGAGACATCACCTTCTGACCTGAGTAGGCGCTGGAGTTCATTCACTGCTTTTGCTGGGATGATCACATCGCACTCATTGCTTGCAGGAAATTCTAGGTCGTTTTCGACCATGGCGAGACGACGTCCGTCTGTAGCGACGAGACTCATCTTACCTTCCTTGAAGGAAGCGTAAATTCCGTTTAGAACATAGCGAGTCTCATCAGTAGAGATAGCGTATGATGTCTTCTTGAGAGCATCGAGTAGCACTTCTTGGCTAATCTTAAATTCCTTCGCATCATCAAAAGTAGGTAGCGGAGGAAACTCATCTTCACCGAGTCCGATGATTTTGAAGAATGATGGTCCACACTTGATAGAAGCATGGTTCTTACTGTCTATGGAAACCTCTACCATCTCAGCAGGAAGCTCTCTTACGATGCTTGCGAGTCTTTTCACTGGTAGCGTGGTCGAACCTTCCTTAGAAATTTCAGCTTCTACAGAACCTACCACACCTACGTCTAGGTCAGTGGTCGTGAGCTTCAGTTGTCCATCCTTAGCCTCTATCAGAACGTTAGATAAGATAGGGAGAGTCGTGCGGTTTGTGACCACATGTTGCACCTGAGAAAGTGCGTCGATAAATGATTGCTTTGAGATGGTAAATTTCATTTCAGTCTGAATTAGTGTGTTGTGTATTTCACTTACTAGTAAAATATATTTGTGCTAGAAACAAACTGAACTTTCCCTCAACTATATCAAGCATTCTTTAGCAAAATATCACCATATTCCGATATATGGCACAGTGGTTACTAGTAAGCACAATATGTAGGGGCTTAGACCACCTTCATCCTATGGCTAATTCCCCTATATTTTATTAGCTTCTCTGAAGCATCGCACCTAGAAGATCTATAGTGTCTCTGACAGATGTTTCCTTAGAAATAGACTTTTCAACCTTCTTCACAGCGTGAATCACAGTGCCGTGATCTCTGCCTCCAAAGGCATCACCAATTTCCATTAATGAAGACTGAGTGAGCTTGCGGCTGAGGAACATTGCCACCTGCCTAGCAAAAGCAATATTTGCAGGCCTTCTACGGCTAGTCATATCAGAAATATTGATGTCAAAATGCTCAGAGACCATTTTCTGAATGCTATCGATGGTCACCTTCTTTGAGCCTTCCTCACGCAATATATCCTTCAATAAATGCTCTACCCGCTCAATAGTGACATCTTTTCCCCCAAGTGAGGCGAATGTGGCTACCCTCACGAGAGCTCCCTCTAGTCTCCTTATGTTTGACTTAATCTTGTCTGCGAGGAATCTCACTAAATCGTCAGGAAGCTTCGTCTGCCAGTCATCCATCTTGCGCTTGAGAATCGCTAGACGCGTCTCCATCATTGGCACCTGAAGCTCAACTGTGAGACCACTCTCGAAACGTGAGATCATTCGCGAATCAAATTTCTTCACCTCACAAGCCGGTCGGTCACAAGTCAGAATAATCTGGCTCTGGAGATCAAGTAGTGTGTTAAAGGTGTGAAAGAACTCTTCCTGTGATCTCTCCTTGCCAGCCACAAACTGGATATCATCGATGAGTAACACATCTGCTCTGCGATACTTCTTGCGGAACTTGTCTAGGTTTCCTTTCTTCACCGCATCAATAAACTCGTTGGTGAATTTCTCCGAGGTCAGATAAGTAACCTTAGCATCAGGGTTCTTGCGTAAAATCTCGTTACCAATCGACTGCATCAAATGAGTTTTCCCAAGCCCAGAGCCACCGTGAATGAAGAGTGGGTTGTAGGAAAACCCTGAGCCATTCGCCACTGCTTGGCAAGCTGCATGAGCAAACTCACTATTGCGACCCACCACAAATTTATCAAAACTATACTGAGGGTTTAAGCCCACATGCTTAATACGCTGCTCAGATCTCTTACTTACTTCAGGTGCCCTCACTCCACCTTCATCACCATTCTCTGCCTCTTCAAGTATCTCTTCGCCTTCTACCAAGACAATCGCTTTCACTTGCGGGTCTAATATCTCGGAGACTGCATTTTGCAACTCCGGCATAAAGTTAGTTTCTATCCATACTTGATGGATATCATTGGGCACAGAAATTTTAAATTCTGTCTCCGATAACACTGCTCCTGAAACACCAGAGAACCAACGATCAAATGCATCACTGCTCACCAACTCCGAGAGCTTCTCAGAGACCGCAGACCATACTACGTCACCTCCTTTAGCTTTTTTTACTCGATGTGCAGTTTCAATTGTTGTGTCTTTCTGGGTTGCTTCCATTGTCGTGTAAAAGTGTTGGTGGTTGAAAAAATTAAATGTTGGAGTGACTAAATTCTCGCTCTTCATAAACCTAATACAAGGTGTTTTTTGGAGCGGGAATAAGTATTACACTGAACCAGAAAAGTTAGACAAAGTTTTTTACTGGTGAAATAAATTAGAGTCTCAGATCTCCCTTTCCACAAGCTGTTCCACAGTTCAAAAAAATTAAAACTTGACCGAGCATTTTATTAACTCTGCTAAAGGAATTTCTACCCCGTTATGCGCAAACCATTCTAAATGAATAGATCTACGGAATCCAGTTTCATCTAACAGTCAATTCATGCGTATTATAGTTTTTAAAATAATGCTTAACTAGCTCAAAAACAATACATCGCACTCCCTACAACTCCACAAAGTCCAGCGAAATATCTAATGCAACAGCACTATGTGTAAGAGCACCAACGGAGATGAAATCCACGCCTGTTCTGGCGATCTCATAAATGGTGGTTTCATTCACTCCACCACTCGCTTCCAGCTTGGGAAATTTCTCGTCACCACGCATCGATACCGCTTCTCTCATTTGTTCGTTTGTCATGTTATCGAGCAGGATGTGATCCACACCATCGAGCTTTAGAAATGCCTCTACTTGGTCTAAGCGATCCGCCTCTAGCTCCACTTCCACCTGTGGTTTTTCTGTTTTTAATTGAGTGATCGCCGCTTGAATATCATCAATGTCATGCTCCGCAACAAGGTGATTATCCTTCACCATAGCGCGATCATACAGCCCCATTCTGTGGTTCATTCCCCCGCCCTGCGTTACTGCATATTTCTCCAGCTCGCGCCATCCTGGAGTGGTCTTACGCGTATCTAACACATTCGCAATCGTACCTTCTGTGAGATCCACAAACATCGCAGTTTTAGTCGCTATCCCAGAGAGCCTCTGCATGAAATTCAGAGCCACACGCTCACCCGTAAGCACAGATCTAGCGGGACCTTTTATTTCCATCACGTAGTCTCCTTTTACTACTCGACTACCATCAGCGATGAGGATTTTCGTCTCTACGGAGTCATCTACTTTTTCAAACACGCGCTGTGCTATTTCTAAACCCGCCACCACACCATCCGCCTTCACCAGCATCAGTGCGCGCGCTTGCACGTCCTGCGGCACAAAATATTCTGAGGTTACGTCCCCAGAGCCAATGTCTTCTTTAAGCGCTAAATCGATAAGTGTTTCTACATGATCTGTCATGCAAGAAACATACGCTACCACTCTAAAGAATAAACCCTAAATTTCAGCTAAATGTTCAGCTAAATCTTCTGCCGGATAAGTCCAGATCTCACTCAGAGTCGGGTGATAGTGCGGGATGTGGAGTAGTTGTTTCGCAGTGGCTCCAAACGACATCGCGACCACGATCTCGTGAATCAGCTCCACCGCCTCTGGACCGATCACTGAGCCACCGATAATTTTGTTAGATTTCTTATCCACCATGAGCTTCACGAAGCCATGCTTGGATCCATGCACCATGGATTTTCCGTGATCATTGAATGGATAGCTTGCCGTTGCGTAGTCTATGCCTTGATCCTTCGCTTCCGCTTCTGAGAGCCCAACAGCTGCTATCTGAGGCTCGGTAAAAATTCCATAAAGCGACAGGCTGTAATCCACAGTCTCAGGCTTGACATCAGTATTATCTTTAAGTTGATTAAGAATATTTTGAGCAGCAGCTTCACCCTGCGCTATGGCTAGATGCACTACATCTAGCGGGCTACAGACATCGCCAGCAGCATAGATATGGGTCTGGTTCGTCTGCATAGTGAGATCTACCACCAGCTTACCTCTATTTAAATCTAATCCCGCTGCATCACAACCTAAGTTAGCAGTATTAGGAGACCTTCCTAGTGCGCATAAAATTTCATCAGAACTGACTGAAACCGTCTTTCCATCATGTGAAAATTCTACCACCTTTTTACCATCACTCGCAGAAACCTTTGAGATGTCTGTGCCACAGAAAAATTTAATCCCTACTTCCTCAAGCGCAGCCTGAGCCTCATCTGCAATGTCCCTGTCCATGTTAGAAAGTATCTGCTCACTACGCTGAATCACCGTGACCTCAGTATCACAAGCCGCATAAAAATAAGCTAACTCCAGCGCAATCGCTCCACCACCCAGAACCGTGATCGATTTAGGAATACTGTTAGACTCTAACACATCTCGACTTGTTAGATAACCTGCATCTTTTAAACCATCTATCTCTGGAACAAACACTGATGAACCAGTAGCGATGACAAATGCCTTCGCGCTGATCGATTTCTCAGAGCCATCATTCATCTGGATAGACACCGTGTGCGAGTCTGTAAAAGCTGCCTTGCCTCTGAAGAGCTCAAATCTCCCATCCGTAAGTTGCTTCTGGCGGTATCCTTTGAAGTCATCGATGAGCACTTTTTTACGCTGCATCACCTTTTCAATATCAATACTCGCCTCACTCACATGAATCCCGAATTCTGCCGCTTCCTTAATCGCTTCATACCGCTTCGCAGACTCAATGATGCTCTTACTCGGCATGCATCCTCTGAGAATGCAAAGCCCACCGAGTTCATCTGCACTATCTATCAGCGCTACCTTCACACCCGCGTCTTGTAGAAAATTTCCCGCAGCATATCCCCCGCTACCACCACCAATAACTATCACCTCGTAATCTTTTTCGCTCATGCAATCTTTTTCGCTCATGCTCTCAGCCTAAAACAAAATCCCCACCTTTCAAGCACCTTACTCCTGAGAATACATTTACGATCTATCATAAATAACTTGAAACTTGCAAATTTGAGCGATTCGCATTTGACTCTAACCATGCCCACTGAAATGCAACACACTATCGCAGCACCAGCCTCACTAGAAGGCACTTCACTACACACTGGTCAAAAGGTCACTCTTACCATTAAGCCAGCACCGGCTGACCATGGATTTAAATTTCGCCGTGTAGATCTCCCTGACCAGCCATTTATCGATGCTGATGTCAGCAAGGTCCAGACCGTAGAGCGTGCCACCACACTCGCAGAAGGCTCTGTGAAAGTACACACCGTTGAGCATATTCTCTCAGCTCTCACAGGATTAGGAATCGATAATGCGCTTATCGAAATGGACGCCAACGAGCCACCCATCGGTGACGGATCATCCGCTCCCTACGTGAAACTCATCCAGAGCGTAGGACGTACCGAGCAGGACCAGCCAGCGAGAGTTTGGGAAATCCGTGAACCTATCCATTTTGATAATAAACGAGGCTCCACCATCACCATCGTCCCTGATAAAGAGTTCCGCGTGTCCGTTACCAATGTAGGACCAGATGGCAGATTCACCCAGTTTTTCACCACCACAGTCACTCCAGAGATCTACGAAAAGGAAATCGCTCCAGCGAGAACATTTGTTTACTACGAGGACGTGAAACCACTGCTAGATAAAGGTCTCATTAAAGGCGGATCTATCGAAAATGCAGTCGTCGTGCGCGGAGAAGAAATCATGAGCAAGGAACCCATGCGCTTCACTAATGAGTTCGCGCGCCACAAGGCGCTCGACCTGATTGGCGATCTCATGCTCGGCGGAAAACGCATCACCGGACACGTCATCTGCGTAGCTCCGGGACACGGACCAAACACTGAAATGGCACGCATTCTAAAGGAAGAATACACCCGCATGCGCTCTATGGTTCCGCCGCTTAAAATTCCAGAAGGAGAAGCCGTGCTCGACATCAATGACGTCACAAAAATTCTCCCTCACCGCTACCCGTTCCTACTCGTGGATCGCGTGGTAGATTTCGAAGGCGACAGCAAATGCACCGGTATCAAAAACGTCACCATGAACGAGCCATTCTTCCCAGGACATTTCCCAGATCACCCGATCATGCCCGGCGTCCTCCAAGTAGAGGCTATGGCTCAGGTCGCATCCATTCTCATGCTACGCAAGCCTGAGAACCAAGGAAAAATCGGTTACTTCATGAGCGCAGACAACGTCAAATGGAGACGCCCAGTTCTCCCCGGCGATACCTTATTCATCGAAGCCGAGATCCTAAAGATCCGCCGCAACATAGGCTTCGCCTCCTGCCGCTGTCTAGTCAACGGAGAAGTAGTATCCTCAGGCGATCTAAAATTCGCCCTGTTAGATAACTAGACTATTCAATATAAAAATTCAGCCCCAGATCAAAAGATCTGAGGCTGAACTCACCATTGGGAAAAAGAGGTTGTAAAGTTACTAAAACTTAACGACGTGAACGCCTCAGAGCTAAGCTACTAGCACCTAGTAAAAATAACAGACCTGAAGAAGGTTCTGGAACGGCTACGATATTATAGACGCTTCCAGATTCACCTGTCACACTGTCACCAGTCAATAAAGCTCCAGTATTATCGCGTAGATCAATGCCAACGACATTCAAAGTATGACCCAAATCCACTTCACCTGACTGAGGAGCCCCATCCAAGGTATTCAAATTCACCGTGCTTTGTATCGACAAAGAGAAATCCTGAGGAAACTGACCATGAACAAACGCATTTGAAACAAGCGTTTCATTATAATCCCCTGGTTCCGAAAAGACCCACTGTTGGACTGCATTATTCGCATGTTGTAATGTAATCACAGCATAATTATTATAACCTTCTATCGTGCCTGTAAAGTTTAGGATATATCTTGAGTTATAATGTACCGCTGTTCCTCCATAAGTAAGTGTTTCTGAGTAAGCCGCCTTAGCACTAGATACGTATGTATCCGGATTACCTAACCCGTCTGGAGAGTTCGTAAACACATCAAAGCCAACACCTGTATTTACCGCGTTCAACGCTCCAACTGCTTGTGCTTTGAGAGATTGAGAGCTAGCCGTAGCAGAAGATGTCGCTGTAAACTGATAGTCTTCATCATAAGCTGAGCTAGACAATGTAGCACTTGAACCGTCATTTGAACTATCACTATCTATTTGATACAAAGCATTATTAGGATCATCATCATACACAAAACCGCTGTAAGCCTCTGAAGTTAAAACTATCTGAGATCGACCTTCAACAACAAGCAATACAGAAGTCATGATTAAAAAAGAATTAAAATTGAATTTTTTCATAGCATTTCATTAAGTTAAATTAAATAATATAAAAAGTACTATATAATAAACAACCTATAAACGTCAAGAAAAAGTACCGAAACAAAAAACATCGCCCACATTCTCCCCAAAAAAAAATTCAGCCTCAGATCAAAAGACCTGAGGCTGAACAACCATTGGAATATAAGTAATTCAATTACTAAAAATTACTCAGTATCTCCGCTATTCACGAAGTTGTATGCGAGTGCACCTATCACACCGCCTACGATTGGAGCTACCCAGAACAACCAGAGTTGCTGCATAGGAAGTCCGCCAGTAAACACAGCCATACCCGTTGAGCGGGCTGGGTTCACAGAAGTATTAGTAACAGGGATGCTCACAAGGTGGATCAGAGTCAATGTAAGACCGATCGCGAGCGGAGCGAATCCAGCTGCTGCCTTCTTACAAGTCACACCCATGATCACATATAGGAACACTGCTGTAAGGACGATCTCAATAATCAGAGCCGCCACCATATTGTAGCCCTCAGGAGAGCCCTTGCCAAAGCCATTTGTGGCGAATCCACCTAGCTCGGTGAAGCCTGCTTTATTCGTATAGATGAGGAAAATAATACCTGCACCAAGTATCGCACCTATTGTCTGAGACACGATGTAAGGAACGAGATCCTTAGAAGAAAATCTACCCCCTGCCCACAAACCAACAGACACCGCTGGGTTTAAGTGACAGCCAGAAATGTGACCAATAGCATAAGCCATGGAAACCACCGTGAGACCAAATGCCAGCGCTACACCTACGTAACCAATACCATGATCCACAGTACATGCTAAAATCGCACTACCGCAACCGCCCAAGACGAGCCACATCGTGCCTATTAATTCTGCTATATATTTTTTCATAATTGTTTGTCGTTGTTGTTGTTTTCAAAGGCGTAAATCACCATGAACAAAACTTTAGACAAACAGAACTAGCAAAAAGCCACATCTTTTTTAGAGATACACCACCACCATGTCCTCAGCACTTACTTTTACCGGGTAGCTTTCCACGCTTTTCTCTTTCTCATCCTGATGCACGGCATAAGCACTCTAAACTAGCTAAATAATGCGATTGTAAAATGTGGCGAGTTTGAGTCTAGACAGCTTTGGCGGTTGAATTTATTTTCAGCAATAGCCCTTCTCCACATCAAGCGAACCACATTATGAAAAGCCAACTACTATTATTACTCACTCCAGTCCTTTGCTTCACTTCTTGCTCTACTCCAGACATTTATGGTGGAACCAATAAGATTAATAGTGTTGCATCGCAGAAACCGTTAGAAATAGACATTAAAGAGAGTAACGCAAAATACGTTCAAGCCAGAGTCTCTTGTCGCATTTCAGGGCTCTCGCTATCGATTGGTGGCTCTGAAGACATCAAGCTTGGCAGGAATAAAAGCGGTGAAGCTCCGAGCCTGATTATGAGACTTAATGAAAAAAAGCCTGCTACCATTCATCTCATCAAAGAGCATCGCACACCTCATCAATCAGATAATCTCCCAGTTTCAGGAATAGCTTACTCTATAGATTCTAAATTTGATGAGAAAACTCTCCGCTTGAGCCTCTCAGGTCGCGTGATGGCATCCGTCAGAAATCCAGATTCCAATGGAGTGATGAATTTTAGTAAAGGTACCGCATACTGGAGTGAAAGTGGGGCGAACAAAAAAGATGTCAGCATGTATGTGAAAGGTCGTAAAGTCACCTTCCATTTCACATGGCAACTTATTGATCCCACAGGAATACCGGTCAAACTGGTAAATAAATCTGGCAGATAGTGAGCTACTTGGCTTTGAATATTTCTACTAGAGGAAACCAGAGCTATCTAAGAACCTATCTAAAATCTAGGATTTAAATCCACAATGGAGCACAAAAAAAGCTCAGCGTTAGAGCTGAGCTTAATTTTTTGAATCCAGATGAGATCCAAATGAATTTCAGATGGTACAAGGAGAGGGACTTGAACCCCCGACCGCCTCGGTGTAAACGAGATGCTCTACCAACTGAGCTATCCTTGCATTTATCTGATTTGAATCTGCCTTGCTTTACTTTCGTTCGGCGAGGCGAAACGCAAAATGCATTAAATTTTTAAATCTGCAAGCACAAAAGCACCTAAACATTGATTTTTTTCATAGCGCTGCGCTAAAATTGACAAAAGAAGGATCAGCCAATGCTTGCAAAAATACAATCATCCCCTTAAGAAGGCATCCACCCTCTCGACATTTATTACATTTTAACGATCTAACAATCCAAACTCAATATGGAAGGCATAGCAATCATGACATCTGGCGGAGACGCTGCCGGAATGAACCCCGCAGTGAAATGCGCGGTAGAATACTCACGTAAAAAAGGATTTAAACCTTACCTAATCAGAGATGGACTACGCGGGCTCATCGATGGCAAAATTTCTGAAGCCACTAAAGAAGATGTCTCTTCCATCCTTCACCGTGGAGGCACTGTGCTGCGCTCATCCCGATCGCTGAGATTTTTTGAATACGAGCACCGCAAGCAGGCGTTCGATAATTTACAAAAACTCGGCATCAACAAGATCATCGTCATCGGTGGTGATGGTTCATTTAGTGCGCTCAATCAATTTTACGAGGACTTCAAGGTTCCCTTCGCCGGTATCCCAGCCACCATTGATAATGACATTCCCGGCACTGACTACTGCCTCGGAGTGGACACTGCGCTCAATGTCATTCGTGAATCTGTGGACTCTATTCGCGATACGGCTACGTCATTCAGCCGTGCTTTCGTGATTGAGACCATGGGCAGGCACTGCGGATATTTAGCCATGACAAGTGCGCTCTCAAGCGGTGCAGAGATCTGTATTGCCCCAGAAATGGAGTATGATCTGGACTCCATTGGTGAGAGACTCCGAGAAGATGTAGCCGCTGGCAGAAGCTATATTATAGCCATCGTAGCAGAAGGCACCAACATGGCAGAATACCTGACGCGCTGGATCAAAACGAACCTTGATATGGACGCCAGACTTACTGTTCTAGGTCATGTTCAGCGTGGCGGATCACCCACAGTGAGAGACCGCATCATGGCTTATAAATTTGCTGTAGCAGCAGTGGAGTCCCTGATAGCTGGAAATACGAACCAGATCATGACCTTCAAGGATGGAAGCTTCGGAAGCTTGCCTATCCACGAAGTAGCAGACTCAAAATGCGAAATTGATCCTACACTGATGAAGCTAGCGGCTCACTTAGGCAAGTGATTCCAAAATCAATTCAGACTTATACTTGCGGATTCACCCATAATTGGTAAGGATGTGCGCAACTTAATCACAACCAATACCAAACAACTAAACACCACACTCTAAACCAATGTTTAAAAGAATAGGAAATCTCATCAAAGGATTCTTCGGACTCTTCATCGGAGGAATCGAAAAACGCAATCCTGAAGCGCTGCTCGAAGTAGAAAAAGAAAATCTTCGCAAGCAGATCTCAAAATTTAACAACGGACTAGCCTCACATGCTGGCTTAGTAGAACAGCTTATCTCACGTGTGAAGAAGCTGGAAAAAGAAGAGACTGATCTGCGCGCTAAGACAGCAGCTAACCTCAAGAATGGCAACCGTGAACTTGCTGGACAATACGCTCTTAAACTCAAAAAAGTAGATGCTGAGCATGATGAAGTGAAGGCTCAGTTCGAAGATGCAGAGTCTCAGTATAAAGAGCTCATCAAGGCTAGAGATGTTTCTGTTAGAGAAGCGCGCGCTAAGATCGAGGAAATCAGCCGTGGCATCGATGATGCTAAGGTTCAGAAGGCTGCTGCTGAGCTTAACGAGATGGCATCTGGCATGATCACGAGCATCGGAGGATCTGGTGACACACTCAACAGACTAGAAGAAATAGTCCAAGAAGAGCGCACCAAAGCTGCTGGACGCAACCGCGTGGCTAGAGACAGCATGGATCTCTCTGAGATCAACATGAAGGAATCTGAGCAAGAAGCACTCCAGGACATGGCACTCGCGGAGTTTGCAGCTGAGCAAGGCATCTCACTTGATGGTGAAGAAAAGACTGCCTCTCCAGCCGCTTCAGAAGCACCCGTAGCTGAGGGCGATGACGAGGAAACTCCATCCTCTGGTTCCATGGGACCTGGCGTCACTCAGTAGTCATTCAGTAGTGTCAATTTTATCTCTGCTAGAGGTAAGTTTTTAAACCAAGCACCGATCCTTTTCTGAGGGTCGGTGCTTTTTTTCATTTCATTTGAATAAAAACTAAATGGCTCAGGTCAAACATAGTGAACCACAACAAATAAATGATTATGAAAAAAATACTAACATACCTGAGCATACTGACAGCAGCCCTATTCATCTCTACTAATCAGGCAGAAGCTAGGACTCACTCGCACGGAACTACTAGTTATATCAGCGGATACTCATCATGCGGATGCCCTATTTACACTAAGAAAGTCTTTGTGAATCATGACTGCTACGGCAGACCGATCTACAGATACTACAGACAAGCCGCTAGCTGTAATTGCCACAGAAACAGAGGACACTACAGCTCAAGCAGACACTACAACAGAGGACACTATTCACGCAGCAACTGTAACAGCAGCTACAACCGTTCACGCTACAGTTCAAGCAGAAGATACCGTTCAAGCGGATGCAGCAACAGCGGAAGCAGACTACGCGTCACTTACAGAAGATAGGTAAAAACTTACCTCTAATCTGATAAAATAAAACGGAGACTCACTTTTAAATAGTCTCCGTTTTTTGCTTTTTCAATTTTCTCGGGATGAATTTCTACCTATTCGCTTTCGCTTTATCTATGTTCCAAGCGGTCATCCAGTATTGATTGGTCTTCTTGAATCCCATCTTGAGCATTCTGTCCTCCATATCCGGAAAATGTGCGGCACCATAAAAAATACCGATGTTTTTCTTACCCGCTTCTATCTGCTCATTCATGACTTCTAGACACTTCACGTTTCTGTCACCAATGATCACACTCTTGCCCGCAAATGCCGCGATCTGGTCATCGCCTTGACCAAGCGTGTGAACGATATTCAGCTTCAATAAATCTGAATTTCCGGTCAGCAATGCTTTAAAAAGCTTACCCATATCTGGTTGTTTCGCTGGTTTCTTTGCACTCTGAGCATTTTTCATGGCGAAACTAAGAAGTGATTCCTTTTTCTCTTTCTGTAGTTTTTGGAAATCTTCCATTGATAAATCAGCATGGACAAAGTTTTCTTTACTATAATCTACATGATCTTTCTGCCCAGTTAGATCAAGCTTGTCTTGCATGGTATTGTACATCGTTTCTAGGAAACTAAACTGAGCATCTTTCTTCTTTGCATCATTCAGGTTCTTCCCTTCCTTCATTTTATCACCACCCACCATCTCGAAGAGCAACACCTCAGATTGAGTGAACAGATTATTCAGGTCTAGGAAATATTGTTTATCAGCGATATGCACCGCACCTATCAGATCCACGCTTACCCCATCTTTCACATAGCGTGTCACAGAGGTCTGGAGTCGAGAATTTTTCTCATCTTCATCTACTCGGATGAAATCAGTCCTCTGCTCTTTTTTTTCCTTTTGCTCCTCTTTGACCGCTTCTTTCGTCAATGGTTCTTTAACTGCCTGCCCCACTGCCACAGCACTCGTAGCTAGTGACATCACTGATAGAACCCATAGATATTTTCTTTTCATCATTTTTTATTTTACTTACTGATTTGTTTAAATGTTTCTCACTCTACCTTAGCTGAGCATGGGTGAATAGTTACAAAAATATCTCCACTTTGAAAAATCATATTGCGTCAATAAACTATTCGTTCTGCTACAATGCGACAATTAGGGTGAAATATCATTATTCCTATGCTAGTAGTAATGATTATGAAACACAGAAATTCTATATTCGCTCTCACATTCCTCAGCTGCAGCCTCTCACTCTCAGCATGCTCGAAAGAGAAAGCACCAGAAACTAAGGAAAACACTAAAACCGAAGCTAAAGAAGAAGACAAAGGCACCCCACTCTTCAATGGAAAAGACCTCGCTGGATGGAAAATAGTAGGCGGGAACGGACAATACAAAATTGAAGGCGACTGCATTGTAGGATTTGGAGAAAATATTAGAGGCAACACATTTCTACGGACAGAGAAAACTTACAAGGACTTCGAACTCACCTTTGAGTTTAAATTTGATCACCTAAAAGGAAACTCTGGCGTCATGTTCAGAGCTAACCAGAAACCTTCTGAAGACGGTAACGGCAGAGTCTTTGGCTACCAGTGCGAGGGCGATAACACCAAGCGAGGCTGGACAGCAGGACTCTATGACGAAGCCCGCAGAGGATGGCTCTACCCGACTAAAGGCAAGACCGAAGCAGAAGTCGAACTCGCAAAAAAATTCACCAAACAAGGAAACGAAAAATTCAACTGGGAAGGCTGGAACACCATCAAAATCCGCTGCAAAGGAAACCACATCCAGACTTGGCTCAATGGCGAGAAGCGCGTGGACTTCGTAGATAAAGATGAGAAACATGACACCCGCGAAGGCTTCATCGGGCTTCAAGTGCATGGAGGTAAATCCTTCCAAGCACGCTGGAAAAACATCGTTCTCAAAGAACTTAAATAAATCACTACCTTCATCATGAAACGCATACTTCTATTATCAGCACTGGGCATCTCTAGCATCTTGGCTCAACAAGGCGATAGGGGTAAACCACAGCCAGAACCTATCCCAGCGAGCGAGATTCCACCCGCCCCATACTTAGGCATTGAAGACTCCATGAAAACATTTGAAGTCGCAGATGGCTTTAAGCTAGAGCCGATCGCTCACGGAGAAATGGTATGCATGCCCGTAGCCCTAGACTTCGATGCCGATGGCAGAGCCTGGGTAGTAGAGATGCGTAATTACATGATAAATTTAGACGGCACCCGCGAAAATGAACCCACCGGTCAGATCCGAGTGCTAGAAGACACCAATGGCGATGGCAAGCTCGATAAAATCACCACATTTCTGGACAAACTCATCATCCCGAGAGCTATCGCAGTCACACCAGACGGTGTGCTCTTTGCGCATAAAGATCAGCTCTTCTTCATCAAACGAGATGGGCTAAAGCCTGTTGGCGAGCCAGAACTAGTAGATAGAGACTATGCAAAAGGCGGCAACCCTGAGCATAAATCTAATGGCTTACTCCGCGGCTTAGACAACTGGTATTACAATGCAAAATCCAACTACCGCTACCGCTGTATTAACGGGAAATGGGTGAAACAAAAAACACTTTTCCGTGGTCAATGGGGCATCGCTCAAGACAACCAAGGCAAGCTCTACCACAATAACAACTCGACATTACTCGTAGGTGACACCCAGCGTCCAGGCCTGCACTACCATCACCCAGAGGTCTCCTTTAAATACAAAGCTAGCCAACGTATCGGAGGTAACGAAGTTTACCCGATACGCGTGAACCCAGGTGTAAACCGCGCTTATCAAAAAGGACTGCTGCACGAGAAGACAGGCAAATTAAAAAAAACCACCGCTGCCGCAGGCATGACCATTTACCGTGGGAACCAATTCCCAGAAAAATATCAAGGAATGGGAATAGTCACCTCACCATGCGCGAACCTCATCAAACTTATCGACATCAAGCGTGATGCACAAAACCGCCCCAACGGAAGCCACCCGCTTGGCAAAAAAGAACTCATCGCATCCACAGATGAGTGGTTCCGCCCCGTAAATATCTACACCGCACCAGATGGTTCCGCATGGGTGCTCGATCTCCATTTTGGTCTCATTCAGCATAAAGCCTACATGACCAGCTACCTCAGAAAGCAATACAGCTCAAGAGGTCTTGATAAACCAAAGCCAAACAACGGCAGAATCTACAGGCTCTCTCACAACTCTGCCCCACTCGCGAAAGTTCCTAAGCTCAGCACACTCGACGACGCTGAACTCATCCAGCATCTCGGACATACGAATGGAACTGTTAGAGACAAAGCACAGCTTCAAATTACCTCAAAACTCACAGCTGGTAACTCATCACTGGTAGCACTCCTCACCAAGGAATTTCTGGCAAGTAAGAACCCACTTCAGCAGCTCCATATCCTCTGGTCACTTGAGGCTACCGGAAACATTCCCACAGAAGTATTCAATACCGCGATCAAATCTACTGATCTCTCCGTGCAAACATCCGCCCTAGAGCTAGCGCACATCACTAATACTCCACAAAGTATCATTGAGCTTATCCCACAGCCAAAATCGCAAGCAGCAAATTCTTACCTTTACGCTCTCGGTGTCATCAATACCAAAGCATCAATTGCACGTGCAGATAAAAATATTAAGAAATTCCCTAAAATTTCATACCTACAAGAAGCCTATCTAACAGGCACTACCAAATCTAAAAACAAGAAAATAGCCAACGCAAACATCCGCGACAAAAAACTCGCCAATCTCATCAAAAAAGCAGGCTCAAAGCACATTGCCAACGTGGTGAAAAAATCTGGAGAGGGACTCACTGGAGAATACCTAGCCAGCTTCAAGCGCGGTGAGAAAGTCTATGCCGCAGCAGCCTGTGCAAGCTGCCACGGCATGCAAGGAGAGGCTCCAGCACCCGGCTTCCCGCCCCTAGCTCCATCAGACTGGGTCACAGGCGACCCGGAGCGCCTTACCAAAGTCATCATGAATGGCCTCACTGGTCCCATCACTCTCAATGGAGAGAGATTTAAAACCGCAGTAGCCATGCCTCCAAACAATGCGAACACGGCACTCCAGAAAGACTCAGACCTCGCTGATCTCATCAACTACATCCGCAACCTAGGTGAAAACGAAGCATCTCAGATCACTGTGGATCAAGTCAAAATCTACCGCGAAAAAGCTGCGAAAAGAACTCAACCATGGACAGAGAAAGATCTACAAAACGCTAAGTAATATCGCTTACTTATTTGGATCTACAGATCTCATATAAAACTGCATCGCTTTTTCAATACTCGCCTGTAGCGCTTTGTCGCCAGATGTCTTAGAAATGACGAGTGCCATGTTAGCTACTTGGAGCGCATTTTTAAATTCGCCAGTACTTGCATAACAAGCTGCCAAGGTATCAAGATAATATGGATTTTTCCATTCCGTCAATTTACAGGCGCGATAAGCTAGACGAACAGATTCTAAAGGATTCCTAGCCATCGCATGTTTACTCGTTGCATACAGCCATGCCACATTATTAAGCACCTGTGGTTTACTCCCACCCCTAGCAAGAGCATCCTTATAGAAGGCCATTGCCTGCTCAATGTCACCCCTTGCCAGATAAGTCTCCGCTATCCACAATAACATCAGCGCATACTCCTTATGCTTAGAGAGCTGCTTAGAAGCCGAACGCGTGTAAAGTGCTGCTTCAGCTAGATGACCTGCATTTTGTAATTGCCGAGCCAGGTACAAAACATCGAGGTCCTGAGGTTGCTTTAGCCATCGTCCGCTATAAGGGGCTGCCAGTTCATCACGCTCTTGCATCGTAGTCGCCACCATTGCTAACTCCTTCACGTCCTTGAGGAGTTCCTCCGGAGACATCGAACGGGTATAAAGAGCTACAATTTCACCTTGAGAAGAAATCAATAGCGAAGAAGGGCTTGGTATATCTACCTGTAGCGGAAATGTAGAATGAAAAATATCCACTAACAACTTCCGAGAAATCGCTTTTGGTAATCCATACTGAATAGGAATATTGAGTTTCTTTAAAAATGCGATTCCCTCCGCGTCATCACCATCGGATGGATTCATGTGAAGCGCTAGTATATCTATTTTTCCATTTAGTTTTACCCATTCTTCAGATAAATCCTGTAATTCCTTCACACATTCCACACACTCATGATCCCATAGATTTATGAGCAGCGGTCTGGTCAGCTTTAAATTTAATGCCTTATTTTTATTAGCCTCATCAGTGTAAGGTAACGGCGGCGCAGGAATAGCAATACGCAGTGGCACCCTAATCCCGGCAGGTACCTTTGGCGCTTGCAGAGGCTCCCCACTTGCTGAATTACTCAGATCTCTGTTTTGATGAACAACCAGTTTACTTCCTTGGGTAAGTTGATAATAACTCCCTACTGACACATCTGCGTGTTTTTCTATAGAGCCGTCTGGCCATCGGATAGAAATTACTACTGGCTCTTTTATCTCACCTAGCCCGAAATGTACCCATTTACTTGATTGGCTAACATAGCCTTCACCGGCTCTGAGCGTGCGGATTATTTTACGCCCATTTTTTAATGTCACCGTGATTCGTGATCCTATCGCGTCACGATTTGATTTACCATTGCCTTGGAGTTTAAACCCTATCCATTCTCCACTTTCTACCAGCTCATTATGCATGAAGCGGATGCGAGGCGCTGTCCGTGCAGACGACCAAAAATCTAACTTACCATCAAAGTCCCAGTCCATCACCGCTAGTCCACGAGCATCATCAGCCATATCGTAGCCACTTAATGCAGAGATAGTGGCAAATGATCCATCACCTCTATTCAAGAAAACACAGTTTCTCTCCCTCCCGCTGAGAGACTTCCCCCGGTGCATCATGCCGTTAACTTTACCTAGATGTTCAAGGTAGGCAGAGTCTTTTGAGAAGGCTTTCTCAGCTTCTAGCAGTGTAGTTGGAGCATTCGACAAGACCTGTCGCCACCAGTAACTTCAGAGGTCATCCTTTTCTTTCCCAGTAACAAATCCATTCGCCACTAGGAGGTCTTCATAGCCATCATTATTTATGTCTGGAGATAAACACCCCCAGCTCCAACGTCCCACCGTGATACCTGACTCCTCGCTGCTATCCTCAAATTTTCCTGCTTTATTCACCATCAGAGTATTTCCTCTAGCCAGTAGTTCAAAGATGCGTTTTATCTGCGGACTTGAGTCTGATTTAAATTCTTTTTGACGCGTCACTCTGCTACCAGCAGAAGAAAACATGTTTGAAACGTGTATATCCATCCAGCCATCACCATTGTAATCTCCACTAGTAACTCCCATCCCGAAAGCCTTACCAACTAGGCCTGACTCCTGTGATGCATCGAGGAATGTTCCCCCCTCGTTCCGGTAATAGATATTTGGTCCAAAATCATTGACCACATAGAGGTCTTGATCACCGTCATTATCCCAGTCTTCCCACATCGCTGCGTAGCTGTATCGGCTGTTACTCACCCCCAGACCTACGAGATCTGTGACATCCTCGAAATCCATTTCACCAGTGTTTCTATATAACCCGTTACGCCCCCCATTCGTAGCATCGAAGACAGGGTATGGTGCTGGGAAGTTTCCACGAGTCAGTTGTTTCGCCCCAGTATTCTCCCTTCCCCTCTTATCCTCTACCGTAGCGTAATACTGGCAGACGTAAAAATCTAACAGCCCATCCTGATCATAGTCAGCAACGCACATACCATTGCCATAGATCGCTTTGGGAAACTGTTTTTTCAAGACGAACTCAGTCCTCGTATCACTCGTAGCATTCTCATAGATAGCCACTCCTCCTGCTGTGGCCAGCACGGCATCTTGATCACCATCATTATCTAAATCCGCAAAGACAGCACCAGTCGTGTTATCCAGTATGTCTAATCCCAACGCATTTTGAAGCTCCTTAAACACCCCGTTCTGCTGCTGAATGAATAGTTGATTAGGAAGTCCGCCTAGCTGAGAAATATAAACATCTTCTCTCCCATCTCCATTCACATCAGCCACACTGACACCAGTTTCGCCAAAAAAGTCTGGTCTCAAGGCCGTCTCTAACCGTTGCATCCAGTAGTTTGCTCCCTGATTGAGTAATATTTCCCTCTCTTTTTCTTGTGCCAGAACCGCTGATGTACGGTCTGCATACAGTGGTTTTTCACCTACTAGCCCGGCTGCATGCTCACTCATTAAATTCATATTGAGTAACTGCGCCTTCTCTCCTTTGATCTGCCATTGTGCCTTCCATCTTTGGTGCACCTCGTTAAGATTACCGTTCTTAGTGGAGATTGCCATCATGAGTGTCTCAGTGGTAAATTTACCCGGGAGATCTTCATTTACCAACACACGAACAATTTTAAATTTTGTGCGGTGAATTTTTTCCCCATAGCTCGCCTTCCACTTCGCTAAAGAATAGATAGAATCTGACATTTTTCCAGTAAGATCCACCGGCTTCATAGAAACCTTTATGTCACCCGGAACTACCCTTTGATCAATCTTTCCCACCGTTACAATATTCACTCCCTTCCATTCTCCTGAGACAAATATAGCTAGATCTTTTTCCTCAAGTTGCCCATTAAGATAGCTTCCTAATTTCTTCAGTGAGGCATCCGCACTGCTCGATAAATTTTCTGAGACCTCCAACTGCGCCATACAATGACAGCAAGCTCCTAAAACTAGAGTAGCGATGAGATAATGGATTTTCATGATTATAAAAACGACCTTACCCACGAATGGGTAAGGCCGTAAAGATATTCTTAATTAGATTTCTCCAAATTACTTACGGCGGCGTAAGAGCAGAGCGAAACCACCGAGACCGAGCAATGCTGTGGAGCTAGGCTCTGGCACAGGTGAAGCATCTATTTTGATGTCATCGAAGTATAGCTTTACTCCACTCACATTTCCATCAGATCCACGAACGAAAACACTTACGTTACCTCCAGGAACAACCGCCCCAGTGGTAAAACTAAAGGTTCTCGCTAAGCTTGAGTTAGGTGCGATGTCTGCAGAATCAAAGTTAGCTGATCCAGCAATCACTGCTGTGATGTCAGCAGCGCCTGTGAATAGACCTATACTCATAATTCCAGAAGTATGCTGTCCAGCATTAGTCCCATCACCACGGCGAGCCTGCGCGAAGTCTATGGTATAAGTGGTGTTAGAAAGTATAGCAACACCTAAGTCCTGAGTGATCACATCACCAACAACGCCACCTGCGAAGTCCGCGCCATTCACTCCTTCGACAGATCCCCAGAAGTCTCCATCCAGATGAGTTGAGGCAGCGGCGATTCCATTTCCTTCAATGTAGCTATCAGTAGGTCCGAGTTCTACCCAGTTTGTAGGGTCACTTTGCCAGGCACCAGTACCTGCTCCACCACCACCGCCAGTTGCTGTTTCAAAGCTGCTATTAGCCACAGCAACAGATGCGGCAGAAGCGACACCAGCTGTCAACATGGATAAAGCAACAATTATAATTTGTTTCAGTTTCATATTAGTATTTATTTTTATGTTAGTGTTCTATATTGACTCAATATTAAAGTCATTAGGTATATCTTGTGCACTTTCACATTAA
>CAKZMG010000262.1 GCA_937128235.1 uncultured Verrucomicrobiales bacterium | reverse complement strand
TCATCGGTGCAGGCGCTAAAATTTTAGGCAGAGTAGAAATAGGCACCGGAGCCAAGATCGGAGCCGGCAGCGTAGTCCTAGAAAACGTCCCCCCTCACACCACCGTAGCCGGAGTCCCCGCCATCATCGTAGGCCATTCCAGCGAAGAAAACCCCGCCCAAGAAATGAACCAGAATTTAGCGTGTGGGCAGATTTAACATCCACCAGAGCCAACGGCACGGCACATGCAGAAATAACTTCTCACACTCAAAACTACTCAGTAAGCGGCATCTCCTTCGCAACTTCAGAAGTCCAACCATGCTGATGAATCACAATCGGTTCTCTTTCTAAACTTTCTCCTATTGATCCTATAAATTCTGCCTGCTTGATAGCATCAAGTATTGCAAGTTCTCGTTCATAATCATCACGCACTTTACTAAACTTCATTTTTTCTTCATCAGACAATGGTTCAACCCTAGGTTCTTTATCAGTATCAGCACGCAATTTTTCCGCATTTTTCTTAAAAACAACGAGATCCTCAGCTAGTTTCTTTCTTATTTTCACCACAGATCTAGCCAGCTTCTGTTCAGTCTTTTCAATACTATCATTTAAACTTAAAACCTTTTTATGATCCTGCCCCAAACCACGAGCTAAAGCCAGCTCCCTATTTCTCTTAAGCTCACTAACTTGATCATAATCAGCTTTGATAATAGCTGATTCAGGTCTCCCTGACACGAGAAGAGCCACCATTAAATCTTCATCGTTTAATATTTTCATAAAGGATTTCGCCTGACGAGTGATCCTTCTCTCATTTTCGTAAATTGCTTTTTGTCTCACATTAGCTCTGTCTGCCGAGTTATCTACTGTCTGATTATTTGCATTTTTTCCGTGATAAGGCATCCATAACTTCTTAGACAAAGCATACAACCTTGTCCTGTAATCCTCTACTTTATCTTCTTGGATTTTTCTCTTATCTTTAAATGTTTCTATGGTCTCCTTGCGTCTTTTATCTAATGCTTCTATTCGTCTTCTCGAATATGTATGCAACAAAGCATAAGCTATTTGTTGAGCTTCTAGTTCTGAGTCCGCATGGACTTCTAACTTGACTAAATCCGTCCCTCGCTCCTGCCCCAGAGAAACACTAGACGCTATTTCTTTGATTAGTTCTTGTTCATTTTTATCCAATCGTTCTTTAAGACCATAATCATCAATTGCTCTTCTAATGGTCTCTTGACTCTCTATAATAGCAAATTGCGTCTGAAAAAATTGACGCGTCATCACAGGTGTGACGCCAATAGCATCACTCATTGTCCCATATTGATTAATCTGGAAGATAGTTTCAGAACTAAACTTCATCTCCTTACTCTGCTGGCTTAGAGATACCGTTGAGTTCCCCCGATGATCTTTATTTGCACCTATAAAAAAACCAGAAATGCCTGTGGCAACTGCGATCACGACCGTAATGATGAAATGCTTCATAAAACATTAAGACCTCGCACTAACCAATTCGTTAGAAATTTACCCCTAAAACGGCCATATCAGCGGGATCATATAACTCGCTATCAGCCACATGATAATCGCCAGCGGGAAACCTGCTTTGAAAAAGTCTGCAAACTTATACCCGCCCGCACCATACACAAACGTATTCGTCTGATAACCAATCGGCGTAGAAAAGCTCGCGGATGAACCAAACATCACCGCTACCACAAACGGTCTAGCATCAACACCCATCCCCATCGCTACCGAGATAGCAATGGGAGTCAGCAGCGCGGCCACCGCGTTATTACTGATCAGCTCCGTCATCACCGCTGCCACCAGATACACCAGGCAGAGTACGATGTGAGGGTTCTCCTTAAAGCTCTCCACACTGCTCGCGATCAATTGCGCCAGTCCAGACTCTGTCATTGCCAGCCCCACTCCAAGCATACCGAAAATCATAAACACCACCTTCCACTCGATCGCCTTATAAGCCTCGTGCGGATTAATACATCCCGTGACCATTACCAGCAGCGCACAGAACAGTGCAGTCTGCACCACCGGAATCTCGAACCCGAGCGGAGCACTCAATGCACCCACGAGCATGAACAGCAGAATCGCACCAATCGCAATCGGAGACTTCTTATTCCGCGT
>CAKZMG010000261.1 GCA_937128235.1 uncultured Verrucomicrobiales bacterium | reverse complement strand
TGGGAGGAACGGTATAGCGCTACTGCGGTGAGTGCTGGGAGTGCTGCGAGGATGGTGGCGGCTTATATTGATTTGAACCCTCTTAGAGCTGGTTTGGCAGGTGACAGTAGGGATTATCGATGGTGTAGCTATGCGGAGGCGGTGGCTGGTGATGTGCGGGCGGTGGAGGGTTATGTTAGACTATATGAGGAATCTGATAGGGCTGGGGCGGGAGCTGAGGTGGAAAAACTTACCTCTGATCCTGTGAAAGTGCTGGAGAGGTATCGGATGTTGATGGCTGAGGAGGGTGCGGAGGCGGAGCAAGATGCATTGCCGTTGGTTCAGGGGCAGAGAGCTAGTAAGAGGCACAAGCGGCGGAGAGGTTATAGTCGGGAGGAAATTGATGCCATTTTAAAGAAAAATGGTGAGCTTAGTCGGGCAGAAATGTTACGCTGTAGGACGCGGTATTTTACGGATGGAACGGTGATTGGGAGTAAGGCGTTTGTGAATGGCTTCTTTGAGCGCGTAAAGGATAGGATTCCTGGTAAATCTGTGCGGAAGAGTAGCGGTAAAAAGATGCGTGGATTCACAAATGCGCAAAATGTGCGAGGTGTCGAGAAGATAGACAGCGGTGTGATGTATTCTTATCGGGACTTGCAGAAGGATGTGCTGGGCTAAATTCACACAGACATAAATGCACCTTTATACTGATGCGCACCATGAAATGTAATTTTTTGAACCACTGAATACACTGAAAAGCACTGAAAATATATAGTTCTTACGTGTTTTGGGCGAGACCTGTTTTCACAAGACTTCATGCGTGCAAGTATATATCACAGCCCTAAAATATCACCAACCTGAATACGCCCGCCAGCGGCGAACTGCTCGGCTGTCATTCGTGCGCTGCCCTCTGGCTGGATGTGGATACATCTGACAGAGCCCTCACCGCAAGCAATAACTAATCCATTCTTGCTCAGCTCTATCACCTCACCGGGCTTGCCTGTCATTTCTGCCTCTACTGTGATCTGTGGGAAAATTTTCAGCCTCTTTTGCTTTCCCTGCTGCTTCCCCTTAGCTTCTAAAAAGGTAGTGCTCGTTCCAGGCCATGGATCATACGCTCGGACACGTCTTTCTATTTCTTTAGCTGACATGTTCCAGTCTAGCTCGCCATCCTCCCGCATTAGCTTGGGCGCGTAGCTAGATGTCTCAGAGTCCTGCACCTGACGCTCAGCAGTGCCATTTACTAAATTTTCTAAGCCCTCTAACAATGCCGCAGGAGCACACTCTGCGAGTAAATCATGCACCACACCTCCCGTATGACTTGGTTCTATGGTTATGCGGTGTTGTAGAATCACATCGCCTTCATCCAGCGCGGGTGCTACGTGCATCACGCTGATTCCCGTATCTGCATCACCTGCATCGATCGCACCTTGGATGCAAGATGCTCCACGGTATTTTGGCAGTAAGGATGCGTGGAGATTGATGCAAGCGATGCTTGGAGCCTCGATCACGCGCTTCGGCAAAATTTGCCCATACGCCATCACCACAATGACATCGGCAGCCAAGTCATCTATCACCTCCAGCTCGGCAGATTTCCTTAGGCGATCCGGCTGCCAGACTGGCACTCCATGCTTCTCAGCCAGCACCTTTATCGCTGGCGGAGTCATCAGCTGCTTTCTACCCACACGCTTATCTGGCTGAGTAAACAGCCCCACCACTTCGTAAATGTGATCACTATCCAGCAGAGCTTGGAAGGACGGCAGAGCGATGTCTCCCGTACCCATGAAGAGTATTCTTTTCTTGTCCAAATTTTTTCTTAAATCTTATCTTTTTTAAAGCACCACCTTCTTCATCTCCTCGTAGATAGGAAGAGAAACAATCTTGGCTATGATGTCACCCATCACTTTCACAGGCTCTTGTGCTGCGTCTATATCAGTGATGATCGCGTCATCATAATACTCAATGAGCGGCTTAGTCTCCGCCTCGTAGGTGCGTATTCTATCTTGGATCACATCTTCACTTGCATCGTCTATTCTGTTAGAGCGGAGCGCACGCTTACGCATTCTACGCGCTAGCTCATTACGATCTGGGCATGACAGATGGAACACCTGGTGAACTTCTATGTAGTCGGTAAGAATTTTTGCCTGCTCCACATTTCTAGGGATTCCATCTAGCACCAGAATATCTGCATCCGGAAAATACGTGTGACTATCTTTCCAGTTATCGATCTGAGCTTTCCATAGATCAATGGTGAACTCATCAGGCACGAGCTGTCCTTTACTAGAGTATTCTACAAATTTCTTCCCTAGCTCCGTGCGCGTATCCAGTGAGCGGAAAACATCACCACAAGCACAATGGAAAAACTTAGGGAGATTTCCAAGAGTCACCCCCTGTGTACCCTTTCCAGAGCCGGGTGCACCTAACATTAAAATGGCTGGTTTCTTTGACATGCTCCCAATCTATTTACCGATGCCGCAATGACAAGGTTGAACTAGTTCATTCTCTCATTTTTTATAAACTCTTTGACTTTTCTATCTATGTAAAATGAATTTGTCTTTCTTAAGACTATACTGATTCTAGTTAGATACACATACCTTAACTTCTTTGAACTTATTTTCTAAAGATAAATAATTTAGCATTTATTACACTGAGATTAATGGTGTGTTTTTTCTAAATTTTCATGTTCTTGCATAATCACTACAACCTCACCACAATTAAACCGCAATGAATTAAAAATAAACAAGTTACATTAGCATCACTTGTGAATCATTCATAATTTCAACACCTTTAAAATATGAATAAATCTTAATGTTATAGGTCGATTACTTAATGACAATTTTGAATAATCTAAAATGTATTGTGATCCAAGAAACGCCACCGTTTGCTCTCCAGTGCGTATTAGCGCACGATAAATAATAACAATAAACTAATCCCATGAACAAACAATACACAATACTAAGTAGTATATTGTTGGCGTCATCATTACCCTCTTTTGCTCAGACGATCATAACATCGTCTGATAGCTTCTCGGGTAATATTGATTTCACCGACACAGTAATACTAAATCAATATAATGGTAACATCAACGACCTCCAATCCATTGAAATCTGCTATAAACTAAATGCAGACGGAGGTACTGTAGGTATCGATAATGAAGGTGACTCTAGTGCAGATATTTCTGGTGACTTTGGCGTCAAGCTCGAAGTCTCAGGGTCATCAGTTACACTTCTTGATGGAGCGTTCCAGCCAATCCTTGATGGATTTGTTTCCTCCTTCATGATCCCTAATACCACATTAGCAGCAAATGATGGTGACGACATCACTACATTCGATGTAGGTGGACCAGACTATGCATCATTCACATCTCCGGGCTCATCAGCTACGGGATCTGGCATGGTGAACAGCCAGTTCTATAACCAATTCATTGGTAACGGAACCTTCAACATTGATTTCGCTGTGGACTCTCTCTTCAACTTATCTGGAGAAGGTGGATCTACTATTCAGTTTGACTCACCTAACCAAGCAAGAGGAGAAGTGACTGTGAAATACACTGTTATCCCTGAACCATCCTCAGCTATCCTGCTAGGTCTGGGCGGACTATTCGTTCTACGTCGTAAGCGATAGTCGATAGTCGATAGTTAGCCCCCTATTTAGCATAGGTATCATTCAACTACTCAAGCTCCTTAGTGATCATCACTTTGGGGCTTTTTTATTGATTCTGCTCCCGATACCACTCTCGCCACTTTTCTGGATCATCACCTAGATCGCTAGAGGTATGTTTTTGCATGATGAGTTTTGCGCGATTCGCTAGTTTTGGATCTTTGTGTTTAAGCAAAGGAGCGAGAATCCATACTACTTCAACTTCCTCTCGTTTCACAAATTGACGCATGATCAGGTCTTGAAACTCTGGTTTACCATCGAGAAATGATTTAGCCTGAGCATACTCCGCTAGGATGGCTAGACCTGCTGCTGATTTCCTGCGCTCTATCTGCCGGATACTTAGCCTCAACATCTCTATTTCGCCCTTCGCTACCACTCTCTTTTTCAAAGCTTGAGTCATTCGGTTTCTGTGACCACCTGCTTTAGGTTTATTGTTGATCGTAGCATCTAATAACAGCATGTCGCGCTGAGTGATATATAGATCAGTTTTCAGTTTCTTACTCAAGGTTTCACAAGACTCACCTACGTCTTTAAATAGTCTTGAATAGATAATCTCTCCATCTAAGCCGTTTGCTAATTTTCTCACCGTAGCTTCATCTAACAAAGGAAATTTCTTAGCATCGGCAGGGTTATATTCTAAGAATCCGTAAAGTGTCTTTAATTGTTCACCCTGATAGCCAAAGTTGCCATAATTTTCTGATCTAACATAATGATGTAATTTCTTCATCCAAGACACGGGACAAATCCTAACTAGCAATTCCAACTCACGTGGACTAAAATGATAGATCTCGGTAGTAAGCTCATCTTTTTCTAAAAGTTTCAGTAGATAACGGTTCTTACATAGCCATATTATGTCTGATCGAAGCGCCTGATACTTCGCTATTTTCACACTGTTATTCTCAAATGGCTTTTCGTAAATAGCCCGGTAAAGATCTAACTGACCCTCCCACAGGCACACATAATAACTGGTTAAAAAACCATCTTCCCACAAAAACAATGTGAGATTCTCAGTTGTATAATTTCCATTTTTGTTAGACCTCTCTAGGTCCTTTAATATCTTCACAGCACGTGGTCCTGAAAAAGCACTTCTGTACGGAATGAATGCGTCTATTCCATTTTTACCTCCAGCTATCGGAAACCAAGAATCTGAGGCATTTCTTCCATCCTTGAGCTGGAAAATCACTTCACAATTGATCACACGCTCGAAAATAGAACCATACGGTAGTGCAGTATCCTTCTTAAAATTATCATCAACCTGAGCGAACACATTTCTCCCAAGCAACAGCACAACGATAAACAAAACGTAAAATCTCATACTTCATTTCAACTCATTTATAGGTATTCGTCAATCAAGATCCATTGAGAATAGAGTTGCCAAACTGGCTGGATAGCAGTAACTCGCGGGCAACTTTATCTCATCACATTATGTTTGATCTATTTAGCAAGAAACCTGGCAACCTCAAAGACGACACCCTTTCTGGTCTCACCGTAGCCTTCGCGCTCGTTCCGGAAGCCATCGCATTCTCGATGATTATTCAGGTGAACCCACTCATTGGTCTCTGGGCAGCGGTGTTTATGGGATTCATCACAGCGGCATTTGGCGGCAGACCGGGGATGATCTCTGGTGCGACAGGTGCCATCGCCGTTGTGCTCATTCCCATCATCGCCATGGGTAAGAAATATGCTATTGATCACGGCATCGAAATAGAACCCATCAAGCTTGCTGAGCAGTTCATGTTCATTACCTTGATCCTTGCAGGTTGTTTGCAAGTCATCGTGGGGTTACTCAAGCTCGGGCGATTCATCCGCCTCGTCCCGCATCCCGTTATGATGGGATTTGTGAATGGACTCGCCATCGTCATCGGACTCGCGCAGATCACTTCATTTAAAAACAAAACTGGCACCGATGACTCCGGAGCTGGCATCTACGCATGGATGCAGGGCAATGAGTTGTTCACCATGATCGGGCTCGTGCTTATCACCATGGGCATCATCCACTTTTTGCCGAAATTTACCAAAGCCATCCCCTCATCGCTCGCAGCTATTCTCGTGGTTGGTTTACTCGGATTTTTCAATGTAGTAGATACCAAGACCGTGGGCGACATCCTCAAGGAAGCAGACCCTGCTAGTAAAGGGATGCTCAGCGGAGCTTTCCCGAGTATCGCAGATTTCAGCCACGTGCTGGACATCGGCATCTGGCAGATTCTCCAGATGGTAGGTGGAGTCGCGATCATCGTCTGTGCAGTCGGTCTCATCGAGTCTCTCATGACGCTTCAACTCATCGATGAAATTACAGAAACCCGCGGACAAGGTAACCGAGAATGTCTCGCTCAAGGATCAGCTAACATGCTCAGCGGACTCTTCGGTGGCATGGGAGGATGTGCCATGATCGGTCAGTCACTCATCAACATTAAATCTGGCGGACGCGGAAGACTCTCAGGCATCGTAGCCGCACTTGCACTGCTAGTCTTCGTGATGTTTGCTGGAAAAATCATCGTGCAGATCCCCATCGCTGCCCTCACAGGGGTAATGTTTATGGTTGTGATCGGCACCTTTGAGTGGTCCACTTTTAAGACATTTGGGAAAGTCCCGCTCACAGACATTTTCGTGATCCTACTAGTAACAGTGGTGACTGTTTACGTGGATCTAGCCATCGCGGTGTTGGCAGGTGTGGTTGCATCCGCCCTCATCTTCGCCTGGAAAAGCTCCAAGCACGTCTTTGTTCACACAGAAAAAGAAACTGAAACTGAGAAAATATACAGCGTAGAAGGACTACTCTACTTTGGCTCGGTCAAGGAATTTGCTGAGCATTTCCAAGCATCTAGTGACACAGAGAACATCGTCATCGACTTCGAGAACGCACGCATCTGTGACCTCTCCGCCATCGAAGCCATCAATGCCATGTCGGAACGATACAAGAACGCTGGCAAAAACCTAAGACTCCGTCATTTATCCCCAGACTGCCGAGCCACCCTCAAGCGTGCAGGTAACTTAGCAGACATCGAAGTCCTACCAGACGACCCTGACTACAGCGTAGCCAGTCTCAGAGCGGATTAGGTGTTTTACCCTTGTCGGCATCCTATTCTGACTGCTAATAGTATATCTACGCTATCAGTAGCCACACATTATGGAAGATCAAGACACGCACCAAGACACCAATGAAACCTCAGGAGGCTACAGAAAAGCCAGCCTCCGCATTCTCTTCTCACTCCTTACCATCTGGTTCATCGTGAGCTTCGGTTGTGGGATACTTTTCCGTGATTGGCTAGACCAGTTCACCATTGGCACCGCACCGCTTGGCTTCTGGATGGCTCAGCAGGGTTCCATTATCTGTTTCGTCCTCATTCTCATCGCCTACGCTATTCTCATGGGTAGGCTCGATGAGAAATACGGTTACTCCGAGAAATCTAACGACAAAGGAAAGGAGACTAAGTAAATGGATCAGAAGTATTGGAACTTTATCTTCATTGGAATCAGCTTTGCCATCTACATTTGGATCGCTGTAAAATCTCGTGCCTCATCTACTAAAGAATACTACACCGCTGGTGGCGGAGTCTCTCCACTAGCAAACGGCATGGCAACTGCCGCTGACTGGATGTCAGCCGCCACCTTCATCTCCATGGCGGGACTCATCGCGGCTAAAGGCTATGATGGCGCACAATATCTCATGGGCTGGACTGGTGGATTCGTCCTCCTCACCATTCTCATGGTTCCTTACCTGAGAAAATTTGGCAAAGCAACCGTTCCAGACTTTGTCGGAGATCGCTACTACTCTAAAACCGCTCGTGGTGTTGCCGTGATCTGCGCCATCTTCATCTGCATGACCTATATCATGGGGCAGATGAATGGTGTCGGTGTCGTATTCTCTCAGCTCTTTAGTATTTCTTTAACCAAGGGAGTCCTGATTGGTTCCGCCATCGTTTTCTTTTATGCGGGTCTTGGCGGAATGAAGGGCATCACCTACACACAGGTTGCCCAGTATTGTGTGATGGCACTCGCTTACACCATCCCCGCTATTTTCATCGCCATTGTATTGACTAACAATTTCATCCCACAGCTAGGACTAATAGGTAACTACACAGCAAGCGGTGAATCCGTTCCATTCCTACAAAAGATCAACAATATCAACGAGAGCATCGGCTTCAGTGAATACACTGCGAGCAAACTCACCACGCTCAACATGTTCTGCATCACCGCTGCACTCATGTGTGGCACCGCTGGTCTTCCTCACGTCATCGTGAGATTCTTCACCGTTAAGGACGTAAAAGCAGTTCGTAAATCTGCTTGCTGGACACTAGGATTCATCGCAGTGATTTATCTAACAGCCCCTGCGATTGGAGCATTTTCAAGAGTTAATCTCATCGATAAACTCAATGACACCAGCTACAAGGAAGCCCCAGCTTGGTTCAAGGATTTCGAGAAAACTGGTCAAATGGCATGGGTAGATAAAAATGGCGATGGCAAAATTCAATACTACGGTCCTGCTAAGTCTGAGGAAAAAACCAGTTCACCATTCATCGGTAAAAAGCCAACTTACCCACCTGCAGATTCTCCAGAGTCGCTCCTGATAGGCGCTCACGGCGAGAGACTGCTAGCAAGCAAGACCGACCCCACAAATCCAAACGAGCTCTGGTTCGGTGCAGACATCATGGTCATGGCAAACCCACACATGGCTGGCTTACCAAAATGGGTCATCGCTCTGCTTATGGCAGGATGCATCGCAGCCGCGCTTTCCACTGCCGCTGGTCTATTACTCGTTCTCTCCACCGCCATTTCACATGACTTGATGAAGAACATTATCAAGCCTGAGCTTACTGATAAAGAGGAAGTCCGCTATGCACGTATCGCTTCATTTGTCGCTCTATCGATAGCAGCTTGGTTTGGTATCAATCCACCCTCAGCATTCATCGCTAAGACTGTAGCCTTTGCCTTCGGATTAGCTGCATCATCCTTCTTCCCTACATTGCTTATGGGTATTTTTTCTAAGCGCGTAAACAAACAAGGTGGTATAGCTGGAATGATCGCAGGTATTACGTTTACCAGTGCCTACATCATCTACTACCAGTTCTTAAATGATACTGGAACACCACTCCTATTTGGAATCTCACCAGAAGGGATCGGTGTCATCGGTATGCTCATCAACTTCATCGTAGCATTCACCGTCTCTGCCTTCACACCTGCTCCACCGGAAGATGTCCAGCGGATGGTGCGGAGAATCCATAACCCAAGTGGTGCTGGAGAAGCATCTGATCACTAGGTTGGGATTGAAAATTGAAGATGGAAGATTAAAAATGTCACTCACACCTGAAGAATCTAAACGCTACGCTCGCCACTTTACTCTTCCAGAAGTGGGGCAGGCTGGGCAAGAGAAGCTTAAGGATTCATCGGTGCTTTGCATCGGTGCGGGTGGGCTGGGCTCACCTGTGGCTCTGTATCTCGCGGCTGCGGGTGTGGGGACTATTGGGATAGTGGACGATGATAACGTAGAGTCATCTAATCTTCAGCGGCAGATCATTCATGGCGAATCATGGATAGGGAAACCTAAAAGTGACTCAGCTCAGGCGAGGCTGTTAGAGACGAATCCGTATATCGACATCGTCACTCACAAGACTAAATTCACAGCTGAAAATGCAATGGAAATAGCGAGGGATTACGATGTTATCATTGATGGCACGGATAATTTCCCCACCCGCTATCTTTCCAACGATGTTGCGTTTCTACTCAAAATCCCTAACATTTATGGCTCTATCTTTCAATTTGAAGGACAGATGAGCGTTTTTGCTCCGCACCTAGGCGGACCTTGTTATCGCTGTATGCTGCCAGTCCCGCCTGATCCAGGCACGGTTCCTACCTGAGAAGAAGCAGGCGTCCTGGGAGTTCTCCCGGGCATCATAGGATCCCTGCAAGCGATGGAAGCGATAAAAATTTTATTGAATGCAGGCAAGCCGCCACTCGGAAAACTTGTTCATTACGATGCTCTCAATACTGAGTTTAGAAATTTCAATCTCAGAAAAGATCCTCAATGTTGCCTCTGTGGGCAGCAGCCTACGGTCACAGAGCTGATCGATTACGAAGTATTCTGCGGCACTAAACCACCTAATACTATGACTGAAATTTCTGTATCAGAATTAAAACAAAAAATCGAATCAGGTTTAGACGGTATTCTCATCGATGTCCGCCTGCCCCAAGAACACGTTCAATGCTCCATTTCAGAAAGCGTTCTCATCCCACTTCCCGAGATAGAAAATGCGAGTAATGATCTCCCATCCAATCTTCCTAGCAATAAAAACCAGCCTCTCTACATTCATTGCAAAGGAGGCGTAAGAAGTGCCCGCGCTTGCACGTATTTATCTGAGTTAGGCTACACTCAGCTGGTAAACATTGCTGGTGGAATGGATGCATGGTTAGAACTTTAGATTTAGGATTTATCATTTAGCATGTAGTCATTTACTAGCTAAATGCCAAACATAAGACCTATAGGACTCATGAGACTTATCCCAACACCATAAAACAAAATGAGACGATACCAGAAATCCCAAAAAAGAGGAAAACAGCTGCTACTAATAGCACTCTTTATCCTGCTGGGATTACTAGGCTGGTATGTTGGCGGTCTTGCTAAAAGCACCTCATCTGATACTCAGACTCCGCCCCAGGAAGCTTCCGAACCAGCCTTTGATCCCGAGTCACACTATATCTCCTACAAAGAAAAAGTGCAGCCCATCATGGAACAGTATTGTTATGAGTGTCACATGGATGGTGAGGACAAAGGCTCACTCGATCTGGATAAATACACTACCTTTGCCAGTATGACTCAAGATCGTGAGAGCTGGGCTAAAATCAAGGAACACATGGAGCTCAAGCTCATGCCTCCTGTCGATGAAACTCAGCCCGAGGCTGGAGAAACAGCACTGATTTCAGACTGGATAGATAGCACTATTTTCTATGTAGATCCGGAGAATCCTGATCCAGGAAAAGTTGTGCTCCGCAGGCTCAACAGAAATGAATACCAGAACACTATCTATGATCTGTTAGGTGTGAAAGTGGATGTGGAATCACTGCTTCCTCTTGATGATACTGGCTACGGATTCGATACCATCGGAGATGTCCATACCGTCTCACCAGCGCATATTGAGAAGTATCTCTCTGCCGCTGAAGTTGCCCTAGACCGAGCCACTATCATAGGAAAAATGCCGCGAGCGGTGAAGAGATACCCTATTGATAAACTCCGCTACGAGCCTAGCAAGATCAAGTCTGGTCACTTCTTCATCAATGGAACCGCTAAGATCCCTACTCATCAACTCACTCCTGGTATCTACCGTCTAGAGTTCCTCGCCTCCTCGACACCTGCAGGTGATGAGGAAGCTAAAATGCAGGTCAGAAACCGTGGGGAAGTTCTCTCCGAAGTGGAGATCCCTCATGGCAATGTTCACACACTCACGAAACTCAAAGTAGAAATTTCTCCCGACACAAAACTCACCCTCGCCTACACCAATGACCTCTATGATCCACTGAGTCCTGACAAGTCTAGACGCGATAGAAATCTTAGGCTCCGTGAAGTTAAACTCATCGGTCCGCTAGATGGGAAACCTCCTAGTAAACCAGCGACCCACCGAGCTTTATTTCCTAGCAGGCTCGTCTCACAGTCCGCAGAATCTTATGCGCTAGAGGTCTGGAGAAATTTCGCTACCAAGGCATTCCGCCGCCCCGTGAGCGATGGAGAAATCCAGCCTTACACACAATTTCTAAATCCCGATAATGAATCTGAGGAGGGTCTCCAGCGGCAGATCATCCTAGGAATGCAGGCGATGCTTAGCTCCCCAAAATTTCTCTACATTCAGAGCCGCCCAGTAAACTCAAATCTGCCAGTATCACTCATCACAGAAATGGATTTAGCCTCACGACTCTCTTATTTCCTCTGGTCATCTACTCCAGATAAAATTCTGTTAGAAAAGGCAAACAAGCTGCAATTACGCGCTACCCTTACACATGAAATCAACCGCATGTTAGATGATCCCAAGGCGATGAGATTTATCAGCAACTTCGGCGGGCAATGGCTCCAGCTCCGCGATCTAAACGTCACCTCACCTGATCCTAAAATTTATCCTACATGGAATAACTCTATCAAGAAAGACGCTATCCGTGAGAGCCATCATTTCCTCAAGCATCTACTCGAAAGCGATGCGAATGTGCTGGACTGCCTGGACTCAAACTACAGTTTTATCAATGAACGCCTGGCGGACATCTACAGAATCTCAGGTGTAAATGGCGAACATTTCCGCAAGGTGACATTTAGCGGTGAGCACAGCCACCGAGGAGGACTACTCACCCAGCTATCTGTGCTGACACTCACCTCCTACCCAGACAGAACCTCACCAGTGCTGCGTGGGAAATGGATACTTGAGAACATTTTAGGAACCGCACCGCCACCACCACCTGGTGACATCCCATCACTCCAGACAGACCACAAAAAGAACAAGAATATTAGCCTCAGAAAACAACTTGAAGAGCACCGCAAAAAAGCGGAATGTGCCGCCTGTCATAATCTGTTAGACCCGCTCGGCTTTACATTGGAAAACTACGATGGCATAGGTCAATGGAGACTAACAGACAAAGGAAAACCTATCGATAGCTTTGGCAAGCTCATTAGTGGTGAGACTTTTAGCAATGGCACTGAGATGAAATCTGTGCTAAGAAAGAATAAAGCCGATGAGTTTCTTCACTGTCTTTCAGAGAAACTGCTCACCTACAGCATAGGCAGAGGCACTGAGTATTATGATAAATTAGCGATTGAGAAAATCCTTACCTCTAGCAGGCAAGACGGACTCACACTCCGCAGCCTCATCCACGCAGTCTGCCACAGCACACCATTTCAGAAGACGCGGACAATAAACTATGAACAATGAACAGTATCTGATCTCCCACACCTAAAACCTAAAACTTTACACCTAAAACCTTATCACCATGAAACGTAGAAATTTTCTCAAAGGCGTAGCTGCCACCATCTCACTCCCACACATGACATCGCTCGCGGGCTCGGGTCCTAGCTCGGGTGCTGCTACTGGTGCTACTCCTAACCGACTCGCCTTTCTCTACGTGCCAAATGGAGTAAACCTAGACCAATGGAGACCCACCGGGCTGGGTGCTAACTACGCGCTATCAAATTCACTCCAATCACTTTCCCCATTTAAAAAAGACATCCAGATCATCAGTGGACTAGACCACGATAAAGCGAAAGCCAATGGCGATGGACCAGGCGACCACGCCAGAGCCAGCGCTACATTTCTAACAGGCTGCCAGGCTAAGAAAACGGCTGGCTCTAACATCAGAAATGGAATCTCAGCAGATCAACTGGCAGCCCGCCACGTAGGACACCAGACCAGGCTCTCCTCACTAGAACTATCCACCGTTCGCGCGCGTATGTCTGGCGCATGTGACTCTGGCTACTCCTGTGTTTACCAGCACAATATCTCATGGAGAGATGATACCACACCGATGCCTGCCGAGTATGATCCGCGCGTGGCGTTTGAGAAAATTTTCGGATCTGGTGATGCTAAGGCAGATGCTGCCCGCCGCGCCAAACGTAAGTCAGTGTTAGATTTCATCAGTCAAGACGCCAAGAACCTGCACCAGAAAATGAGCACTGAAGATAGGCATAAACTTGATGAATACCTTACCTCTATCCGTGAAGTAGAGCGCAGGATTGAACAGTCAGAGAACTTCCAAGACCGCTACCCTGCCGAAGCCAAACCAGACGGAATACCGCCCGGCTATGAAGCTCATATCCGCTCGATGTTTGACATCATGACACTCGCTTTCAAAACTGATAGCACCCGTATCGCCAGCTTCATGTTATCGAGCGAGGGATCTAACAGATCATTTAAAGAAATAGGAGTAAGCGGCGGACATCACTCACTATCGCATCACCGCAAAAACCCTGAGACCCTTAGCCAGATCGCTAAGATAGACACCTTCTATGCTCAGCAGCTAGCCTACTTTCTAGAGAACTTGAAGCAATCTCAAGAAGGCGAAAACGGCGGTAATCTGTTAGATAACACCATGATCGTTTACGGCAGCAGCATCGGAGATGGCAACAGGCACAACCACGATGACCTCCCCATCATTCTCGCAGGAGGAGGCGCTGGAAAACTTACCCCTGGCAGACACATTCAGGCAGCAGAAGGCACACCAATGACTAATCTCTACCTCTCACTTCTGGAAAGAATGGACGTCTCGGCAAAAAGGATAGGAGATTCTACAGGGAAGCTAGATATGATTCAAGCGTAAGCCAAAACGATACCAAAACGGTAGAGTTTTTTCGCTGAGAAAACCGCGAGACGCCATTAGTTTATCTGACTCCTGATGATGTGGTCGGAGCCTTACGATCTTTCTTTTTCTTACCTTTTCTTACCTTTTCTTTTACCCTTTCGTTCTCCTTTACTGGCACCTTTTTTCTGTAGTTCCTTGCCGTTAGCCCCAGGTCCCCAGAGGGGTTCTTTCAGCTGAGACTCCCATTTATCTAGCTTCACGATCATGGATTGATAAACGTCTGGATGCTTAGCAGCAAGGTCATTTTGTTCGCCAATGTCCTTTCCGAGGTCATATAATTTGGGTGCTTCACCATCTCTACGCGCATGGTGGATTTTCCATTTTCCTTCACGCATTGAGCGGTCACCTTTTGATCCGTGTTGTCTCCAGTAGAGTGGTCGTTCAGCCAGACTATCTGCCTTGCCAGTAACTCTGCTGAGAATGCTAGTGCCGTCTAGGTTCCATTCTTTCTTAGCCTCCGTGCCAGACATTTCTACCATAGTAGGCAAGATATCTAATGAAATAATGGGATCATCGATGACTGTTCCTGGCTTGATTTTCCCAGTCCAGCGCATCGCCCATGGCACACGTATTCCACCCTCAAGCATGGTGCCCTTTCTGCCAGAGAGCGGAGAATTATTCGCTCCTGTTGCAGTCTGCCCACCGTTGTCATTGGTGAAGATGACGAGGGTGTTTTTATCGAGCCCATCTTTCTTGAGTTGAGCTAGAATTTTCCCCACGTTGTCATCTAGCGAGACGATCAGTCCAGCATAGTTTGCGCGGCCTTTTTTCTCGATGTGCGCAGTGCGCTCAGCATCTTCTTTCTTAGGCTGGTTAGGACTATGAGGAGCAGTAAATGAGACGAATAGAAAGAACGGCTTGTCTTTATTTTTAGTAATAAATTTGCAAGCAGCATCGCCTAAACGATCAGTCACATAGCCCTCCTCTTTGGTCGGTGTGGAGTTGTCTAAGATGACTTGATGCTTGGAGACATTATCGATAGGAAAATATCTGCGCGCACCCTGTAGCAGCCCGTAGAACCAATCGAAGCCCCTTTTGTTGGGGTGCATTTCTTTAGGATAACCAAGGTGCCATTTGCCAATGAGTGCGGTTTCATAGCCTAGCTCTTGCATTCTTTTGGCACCGAAAGTCTCTGTAAGGGGAAGCCCACTCTGATGCCCTGGAGGTAAGTTATTGTCGTAACCAAATCTCTGCTGGTAACGCCCTGTCATCAGTCCCGCTCTGGATGGTGAGCAGACAGAACCAGACATGTAAGCATTGCTAAGCCGCGCTCCATCCTTAGCGATGGTATCAATGTTAGGGGTAAGTTTTTTCATCTCCGCCACACAGTTTGGCTGAAATCCAAAGTCAGCGTATCCAGCGTCATCAGAGAAAAGGATGACAACGTTTGGCTTCTCAGCCGCTACTACAAACGAGGCAAGCAGACTAATCGAAAGAGTGGTGAACGAACTAAATTTTTTTCTAAGGCAATTTTCCATACAGACTAAATCGCACTACCACGAAATAGTTGCAAGAAAAAATCTGGGTGTGAATTTAAAGTGAACCAATCAAGAACTCTATACTGGGTTAACAGAAAAGTAAATCATACCTGCAATACTCGCGGTGATCAGGTAGTAGGAGAAGTATTCTAGCTTGCCCTGTTTCACTACTTTCATCGCCAGCGAGATGGCGAGAAGACCTACGACAGCAGATGCAACAGCACCCCAGAGGTAGGCGTCAGTGGTGCAGGAGTCGATAGCCGTGCCCCAGCTTCCGAGGCGTTCTGCCTCATCTTTTAAGTTCAAAACAAAACCACCAGCAATCGCGGGAATGGACATGAGAAATGAAAACTCAGCCGCCTTCTCAGCCTTCACACCACTGACTAAACCAGCCGCGATGGTAGAGCCACTGCGTGAGATTCCGGGAAAGATAGCCAGCGCTTGAGCTATGCCCATCCAGAGTGAACTTTTCATCCCAATGTTAGCCGTTCTGTTTTTCAGAATTTTAGGGACAAACAACAATGCCGCAGTCAGCAATAGCAATCCACTAACTAGGACAGGGTCATCATACGCTTTTTTGAAGGTTTCACTAAACAATTTATAAATAATCACAGCTGGCACAGTAGCCACACCGAGCCAGAAGATCATCATACGTTCCTCTTTCATTTCCTTTGTCCACAGTGATTGGCATAGCTTCCAGAGACTCGTGCGGAAATAAATGAGCACACTCAGCAAAGTCCCCAAATGGAGCACAATCTCAAATGATAAACTATTTTCCTCTATGCCTAATAAAAACTGTGTAAGAACAATATGCCCAGATGATGAGATCGGCAGAAATTCTGCTAATCCCTGAACTACTCCCACAATGATTGCTTCCCAAATACTCATAACTGATGCGCAACTTATCCACATCCGCGCACAAGGCAAGGCTGAATCAAGCTGAATAGATAGAAAAAAACCTGAAATTTTATTCTGTGCGTAACGTATCTATAAAGTTATCGTAGAAATAGTTAGCACCCATAAAATTATGTCTCAGCCATGTTCAGGAAACCCACTCGCAGATGATGCTCGATCATTTGGTAATCAATCACGTAGAGAATTTCTCAACGTAGGCCTTCTCGGTGGCCTAGGTCTCACGCTTCCTACCTTTCTAAAAATGCAAGCACAGGGTGCGCAGAAAACCTATGAAAACAAGGAAGGTCCTTGCAAGGCGGTGATCCAGATCTTCCTCCCAGGCGGTCTCGCACAGCACGAGTCCTTCGACCCAAAGCCCTATGCACCGTCAGACTATCGCGGACCATTCGGCACCATCAAGACCAAGCTCACAGGCTACAGATTCGGCGAGCACATGAAGGAAATGGCAGCCATTGCAGACAAGATGACCGTGATCCGCTCCATGTCTCATGGAGAAGCGGCGCACGAGCGTGGCACGCACAACATGTTCACCGGCTACCGCCCTAACCCAGCGTTAGAATTTCCATCGATAGGCTCAGTCATCTCACACGAGTTTGGTCCCCAGCATAATTTACCACCCTATGTCTGCGTCCCTACAGTGCCGAATGAATACGCCAACTCCGGCTACCTATCCACCTCCCACGGACCCTTCGCGCTAGGCTCAGATCCTGCTAGAAAAGATTTCCAAGTCCGTGACCTCAACCTTCCAAAAGGAGTGAGTGAAGAGAGATTTAACCGCAGAAAGTCTCTGCTCGAAACCGTAGATCATCATTTCCGCAGCCTAGAAAACTCAGATGCTCTAGACTCCATGGATGCCTTCTACCAGCACGCCTATAAGTTAATTTCATCGCAGAAAGCCCGCGAGGCATTTGACATCACCAAGGAACCGCAAAAGCTCCGTGACCAATACGGCAACACCCAAGCCGGCCAGCGCATGATCCTAGCGCGCCGTCTCGTAGAATCTGGTGTCCGTTTTGTGTCACTCACTGCTGGTAGTTGGGATCACCACTCTAACATCAAGGCAGGCATCGAGAAAGGACTCCCACCAGTCGATAAAGCCATCGCCATGCTCATCAAGGATCTCGAACAACGCGGTTTGTTAGATTCCACCATGGTCATCGTTTCATCCGAGTTTGGGCGCACGCCTAAGATAAATAAAGATGGCGGCAGAGACCACTGGCCACGCGTCTTCTCCACCATGCTCGCAGGTGGCGGCATTAAAAAAGGACTCATCTACGGCCAGTCAGATGCCCTAGGCGGTGAGCCTGAAGACAACAAAGTAGGAGTCGAGGACTTTGCCAAAACCATCTACCATCAGCTCGGAATCAATGCGGATAAAGAACTCATGTCACCTGGCGGACGCCCTATCGAAATAGTAGATGGAGGAAATGTAATCAAAGACATTATCATCTAAAATGTTAGGAAAAATTTCAGCCATTATCTTGGCTCTCATCTGCTCACTCACAGCTCACGAGCCACAGCTCAGTGACATTTCACCCAGAGGAGGACAGCGTGGAACCACACTAGAACTCACCTGCCGTGGTGACCGCCTCCAGCACGCCCACTCCATCATCACCTACCAGAAAGGCATCACTGCGGGTAAGCCAAAAGTCATCAACCCCAAGCACATCACCATCCCCCTCACCCTAGCTCCAGATGCACCACTCGGTGAGCATAAGCTCCGCATCGTCTGCACCGATGGCACCACTCTGTTAGAAACATTCTGGGTCGGGCAGTATCCCATCATCCAAGAGAAAAAAGAATCTAACAACTCGCCAGCAGAAGCTCAGCCCATCGAGAATAATCGCACTCTAACAGGCATCACTCAGCGAGAAGATGTGGACTACTATAAAATCCACCTCAAGCAGAACCAGACCATCACCGTAGAAGTAGAAGCCATGCGTCTGGGTAAGATATTTTTTGATCCCTTCATCGCCATCACAGATGCGCGAGGCTCTGAGCTAGCCGCCTGTGATGACACAGACCTCCTCCGCCAAGATCCGCACCTCTCATTCACAGCCCATACAGAAGGAGACTACTTCATCTACATCCGTGACTCAGCCTACGAGGGAGGAAATGGTCACCTCTACCGCATCCACATCGGTGATTTCCCCAGACCACTCAGCCTCTCTCCACTAGGTGCTCAGCGTGGTCAGCCCACCACCTTCACCAGTGTTCTGTTAGATAAACCAGCATTAAGCCAAGCTCACACATTCACTGCGAACGATGCGCTCCAGCCGCTCTACATTTCTGCTGGCAGTCACGCAGCTCACACGCCCTACCAGATCCGCGTCACAGACTTTGGCTACCTAACAGAAAAGGAGCCCAATGATAACAGGAAGCACAAGAACCAAGCCACCACAGCCACCATACCCATCGCATTCCACGGCACGATAGATAAAAATAATGATCAAGACTGGTTCAGATTTCATGCTAAGAAAGGACAGAAAATCCGCGTTCAAGTCTTCGCCCGTGAGCTGGGTTCACCGATAGATTCACTGGTCCACATTCATGATGCGAAAGGAAAATATCTCGCCGGAAATGATGATCAAACTCAGTATCAACTCGATAGCAAAGTGGACTACACCATCCCGGCTGATGGCGACTACTGGATAGCGATGCTGGATAAACTCAAGCGGGGATCGCCGCATCATCACTACCGCATAGAGCTTACATTCCAGCAGCCTAGCCTCACCGCTTCACTCGTGGATGCGAGCCAGCAGGACACGCAGAAATGGAAGGCATTTAACATCCCACAGGGAAACCGTGTCACCTACCAAGCCAACATCAGTAAAGCCATCACCAAAGAAGACATCGAACTCATCAGCAGCAAACTTCCGCAAGGCATCAAGCTCAGAAAAGTCCGCATGATCGATAAGGACACCAAGATTCTCCTCCACCTAGAAGCAGAGCAAAACGCCCCACTCAGTCACGGGCTTTACCCATTAGAAATCCGCACCCTTGATAAAAAACTTACCTCTAAGATCTACAGCACCACCACCCAGGTCTCAGGTGGGAATAATCGCGTCTATTACACCACCCGCGATGACCGTATCCCTATCCAAGTCACGCCTCCTGTCCTCGTAAAAGTAGAGCTCGTTCAGCCTAAAATAGCCATCAACCAGAGCGGCATCTTACCCCTTGAAATTAAGCTCCATCGTGCGGCAGGATTTGATGCGCCAGTCACCATTCACGTCCCATGGAAGCCCGCTGGAATAGGCGCCTCATCCAGTATCACCATCCCTAAAGGCAAGTCCACCGCCACTCTAAATTTAGCGGCAGACTCTAATGCCAAACTCGGTAAATGGGAGTTCTGCATCCGCGCTACCTTCGGAGAAAAAACGGGACCTGTTCACATCTCCTCAAACATCATTTCCATAGAAGTAGCCAAGCCGCTCATGACAGGAAAGCTAGCACTCGCCGCCACCGAGCAGGGCTCAGACACCGCCATCATCTGTGACATCCAGCCGATACAGAAATTCCCAGGAAACGCCAAGCTCACCCTCTACGGATTACCCGATGGCATCATCGCGCAGCCAGTAGAAATAACTCAGGATACCAAGCAAATAGCCATCCCGGTAAAAGTCCCAGCCAATGCCAGAAAAGGCAAACACGGCAACCTCTTCTGCCGCGCAGTAGTCACCATCAACGGCCAGCGCATCACCCAGACCCTCGCCCAGGGCGGCACCCTCAGAATCAATCCGCCAGCGAAGAAAAAAGTAGCGGCTGCTCCTAAAAAAGAAGTTATACCTAAACCTGATAAACCCGAGGCAGAGAAAAAAACTCCACCCAAGAAACCACTCTCCAGGCTAGAGCAACTCCGAAACAATCAGTAGTAATGCATTATATTATCATCATATTTACGGTCATTCTAAACCACGCCATATTAGCGAAAGAAACACCTCGTCCGGTTTTAAAACAAGAAAAGATGGGACAGAATGCTTGTGGTCCCTGTTCCTTTGTGAACAGTTTACTTTATTCAAATGATAAATCCTTATTGCCAATGCTAAAAGGCGTAGCACCTATTGATAAAGCGCGTGATTTCGCGAAAAGATTTGGAGATGCAAATTCCGTCGTACATGGAGATAGGCAAAAAGCGTATTCAGAAGAGTTAGGAGGAGTAACAGATCAAGATATGCAAGCGATGATAAACCGCTTATTCAAGATGAACAAATCTACCCCTGTTTTTGGTGAATACATAGTTAGAAAAGAGAAGGAAAGTTCCATAGATTTTACACGCCGGATAAAGTTAATGGTAAAAGAATCAATCGATGCTGGATTCCCGCCGCTTTTATCAGTTAAAAGTGTCAAAGCTTCCAAGAGTAAAGACGGGGAATACTTATGGAACGCTATTTATCAGCATTGGGTGTGCATTACAGAGATTCAATCTGCGGGCGATGAAGCCTTGTTGATTAAACTAGCAGATTCATATTCTGGAAAAATGATCACAGGATTTCTCTATACTGCAGACCCTAGGGGATCAGTTGTTCCTATGAAATATAAAACTGATGCAGATGGTAATGATATATGGAACTGGGAGAATGGAATAAACTGTATGTTCCTGTCCGCGCCTAAGCTTCCTCTTGGAACTCAACAAGCTAACTGGAACGAGAGAACCTACATAGCAGCCAGATTTCTCATTATGAAGCAAGCTGATATACACAGATTGAGTCTCCCTGCTAAAAAGAAAGTGGAGGCTAAATGATGAAGCATCATGTGATAATTTAATTAATCCCTCTACTTAAATTTTCACTCATAGAGAAGTGAACTATGATTAAAAGACAAAATACCAGAAAGACGGCGACAGCTCCGTAAGAATCAGTAGAGAAAAATTATTAGATAAATGAACATTAAGATCATCCAGGCAGATTACTTAAGCGAGAAACATCAGCAAGAAATCCCAGAAATGTTAGATCACTACGCATCAGACCCGATGGGTGGTGGGCAAGCACTCGCTGAGCATGTGAAGCAATCACTTGTCACCGAGCTAGCCAAACGTCCGCACGCATTCTCGATCATCAGCTATGTAGATGGCGTGGCGGCAGGACTCATAAATTGCTTTGAAGTATTCTCCACCTTCCAGTGCAAACCCATCATCAATATCCACGATGTCGTAGTGCTCAGCGCATACCGAGGTCATGGGCTGAGTCAGAAAATGTTAGAAAAAGTAGAGCAGCTAGCGCGCGAAAAAGGATGCTGTAAAATCACACTAGAAGTACTCAGCAAAAACGAAATCGCAAAATCTGCTTACCATAAATTTGGCTTCACAGGCTACGAGTTAGATCCAGAAGCAGGAACCGCACAGTTCTGGGAGAAACCGCTTCACTAAAATCTCGTTTCTTCATAGAATTACTAGCGGCAGGGTGGGACCAATACGGGTTGTGAGTTTGGTGGGGTGGGGTTAGAGTAGATCTGTTAGGGAGCTAATCACGGCGTCTGCTTTGCTAAAGTCTAGGCAATTGGTGAGGCGGCTGGGGACGGCGATAGTTTTGCAGCCTGCTGCCTTGCCTGCTATTATTCCATTGAATGAGTCCTCTATGACTAAGCACTCAGCGGGCTGGAGAGAGAAGCGTTTCACTGCTTCTAGGTAGAGATCTGGTGCGGGCTTGATGCGTGGGGCATCGCCACGGCAGACTACTTCCTCGGTGTAGCGGAGCAGGTCTAGCTTCTCCAGCCAACTATCTACCCAGCGGTGAGTGGAGCTGGAAACGATCGCTAACTTCATGCTGCCATCATTCGTGATTTTCTCAAAGAGGTCTAGCACTCCCGGCAATGGCTGAACGCCCACTAGATCTGACTCTAGTTCCACTTGACGCTGGGCATTGATGGTGGGCCAGTCGAATTCTTTTCCGGTGAGTTCTTCTAAGTATTTCTCGGGTGACCAGGTATCGAAATCTGAGCCGATGCACTGGACATAGGTTTCCACAGCCAGCGTCTGCCCCTCCCCTTCAAACACGCGTTTCCAAGACTCATAAATAGGCCATTCAGAATCAATAATGATCCCATCAAAATCAAACAACACCGCCTTTATCTCCTCGCTCGCCAGTATCTCCGCTGCTTCCATTCCTTTCTTCATCGCCCAAACGTAAAAGTTCCCTGCAGTAAACTGCAAGGAACTTCGTAAATTAATTGATGTGAGTAAAGCAGGATAACTAAGCCCTACGACGACGAGTAATGAGACCAAGTGTGCCCAGACCGAGAAGAGCTAGGGATGTTGGCTCTGGGACTGGTTGAACTTCTAAGTTAGCTATACCAGGTGCGGAATTTAGATGGCTTGGAGAATTTCCATCATCTGGTAAAACCCAATCTTTTACTCCATCTCCCTCAACAGACCCATCACGTCTTACTTGACCTGAAGAGACAATACCATATGAATCACCTGCAGATAAAACTATGTTAGCAATATCAGAGTCGTAAGCCACGGTTGGAAACCAATAAATTGCAAACTTATCACCAGGAGTAAATCTGCTATCTAAATCTAAACTTATGCCAGGTGAAACTGCTTCTTGTATTGAAGTGAAGCCATTAACAGTTGTAGCGAAATGCTGAATAACAGCATCATCATTGTCATCGATGAATCCCATACCTCCAGCAGATACATTAAGAGATAATCCTCCTTCTTTGATCATACCAAAGTCATTATCATTTGTAGAAACTACTATCAAAGCCAAGTTTCCAGCACCAACAGGATTACCTCCAGCATCTTGTATATTCTCAGCCGCAGGGCTTAAGGTTACAGATGCATGAGCAAATGTTGAGCAAGCAATTAGGGCAAGTATTTTTATCGTATTATTCATAGTTAATTAAGGTGCAAATGGGTTGTAGGGTATAGTGTGTTTTAAAGTTTCAGAACTTTCTAAATCGTCTGTTTTTCTGATTACGTAGGCAACGCCTGGATTAAATATTTTCACATTGTCAACACTCTTTCCGGGATTTACATCACCTATCTTATACCATGCATCGTTGGCTGTACCAGTTGCATCATAATAAATATACTGCGCTACTGGAGCCGGATTTATTCCTGATATGGGATATGCGTATATTTGAACAACATCACCATTAGGACTATTTGTACTACCAGTAGATTTAGTAAATCCTGGCATTGATAGTATCCCCGACTCACTTAATGATGTTTCTACTGGAAAAGGCAAAGTCATATAGTTATCTTGAACCATTCCGTCAGATAATATCCTAACTGTTCTATCTGAATCAGTCAGGGGCACATCACCAACTAAATTCACCATATGCTGGGTCGATGTAGAATTACGGTAAACATAAACAATCTTCTTACGTATAATCTCATCATTTGATTTAGTAAAAGAGCCTATAGGATACCAGCCTCTATTAGCAGCATTACCATTATCGAAAAAGAAGTAGCCTTTAGTGAGAGATATATTTACACCTATATCTGTTGATATATTTGGATCAGAAGTCCTAAACATTAATACAGCATCAGGAAAATTATTATTCGCACTGGCTGGAAAATTAGCTCCATCTGGGAACAATGTATTCAACGTCCAATGCGGTCTGATCTCGAAATTATCTGTAGCGGCAGCATCATTGATCTGTGTTTGAATGTCGGTTTCTTCGTTAGGATCATCTTCTCGCCAGTCAGGATCAACCGTAATACTATTCGCGCTATTCGCAGTGACATCAAATGTTCTTCCTTCGAGTGTTCCTGTGGTGAAGAGGAGGTAGTATTTTTCGTTTTGGGAACCGTC
>CAKZMG010000260.1 GCA_937128235.1 uncultured Verrucomicrobiales bacterium | reverse complement strand
GCAGCGATTGCGTTATTACTCAGGCGTTTTTTACTATCGGGATAAATGCCTGTTAGAAGAGCACAGCGCGAAGCTCCGCATGTCGGAGCCTGCACATAATGACGCTTAAAAAGCCGCCCCTGAGTGAAAAGCTTTTCCATGTTAGGAGCATGAATGTAGTCCTTCCCAAACGATGGCAGCTCAGGGCGCAAGTCATCGATACAGATGAGTAGGATGTTAGGTTTTTTCTCGACAGCCTCAGCGGCATTTCCAGCGTAGCTGAAAATGAGAGCTGTTAGAGCGATAGTGAGCTTAAGGTAGTTCATGGCTTTTTGGGGATAGGTCTTATAGGACACATAAGTCCTATAAATCTTAGTCAGTACTATGCTGTTTTATTACGTTTCCAGAAGCCTGATATTCCAATAATAGCGAGGACTCCAAGTGCTATCATACCATAGGTGCCTGGAGTGCCTTTGTTATTAAGTGCCCAGAGTGAGGCACCTGTTGCGATGAGAAATCCGATACCCATGAGGATATTTACAAGGGTGAGCTTTGAGCCAGTGAGCTTGTCTTCTCCGAGAGTGCGCTTGGAATTCATAAGTAGTATGAAGATAAGGTAGGCGATGGGTAGGAGTGTGCCTGCAATCACTGATGCTGGGATAGCCATGGCGGTCTTGTTAGCACCTGACCAAAGGAATGGTGCAAGTGCTGCCGTAATGGCTGGCAAGGAGGCTCCGATAAGAAATGGCTTTTTGTCACCTGGTTTACCAACTGCTTGGGAAAGGGCGAAGCCGTTCATGAGCATGTGGACTATCATTGTGGAAATTGCCATGGCGAAGATTCCGATTCCAAATACCATCTGTGCAGGTTTTTCTCCGACTAGTGGGGTGAGGGCTTTGGCTAGTTGCCCTGCGTCACGTTTAGTTAGGGAGGCTGCGAGCTGGCGATCTGCTAGAGGAAGAGCATCTGCAGCAGCTTGCATTTCGAGTTTATCTTTAGGTAGTTCACCGTCTTCGGCTAATCGCTTAGAGAGGATTTTGTAATATCCGTCAGCGAGGGCTGTTGGCTTTCCGTCTTTGCCTAGGACATCGTCGTATTTGTTGTGAAACTGGGCAGATGATGTGACGACAAGGAAGAAGGTAGCGATGACGAATGGGATAGCGAGTCCGAGGATTAGGTCGTAACGTGAGAGCTCACGCTCTTCTTTGCCCCAGCCTTTTTTGCGGAGTGTGTAGGGAAGCAAAAAGGTCATGTTGATGGCAACTGCGGTGGCGAATGCAGTGATGATGACATCTCGCTGTGAATCCGCTGCATATGATTTCCACCATGATGCAGCATCACCAGTGGCAGCGATAGAGGCACTGAGTGACTCGGGTGGGCTGGTGAGTGAGCTGGGGTTTGGGATGAGACCTTTGAGGACAGATCCCATATCAACATTGCCGTTTTTCATGTTTACGAAGGCAGCTCCGAAGAAACAGAGAATAACGAGTGCTACCATGATTTTAAGGATATTTTCAAAGGTGGCTACTCCTTTGGTTCCTTTGGAGTAAAGACAAACAACTGCAAATGCAATGGCTGCCATAATGGTGGTGATAAGGTAAGGGTTTACTCCGCTCATGCCGAAGTTTTGCTGGACAATTCCGAGTCCTAGCGAGGCTTGAGCTGGGCAAAATACGCAGTCTGCAATGACGGTAGCTATGAGCCATGCCCATGCTAAAATCGGTGAAATGTAAAGACAGGTAGATACGAACGGTGTTTCTTTGGTGCTGAGTGTTACATAAGCTAATGCAGAAAGCATAATGACTCCGAATAGCATAGCAAGGGGTTGAAGCCAAAGAAGTTCATTCCCTCCTACGACACCCAGGTAAAGTGCACCAGCTAGTGATCCGCCACCGAGTGTTACTGCGGCTTGAAGCCATCCAGGTCCTGATTGTTTTGCATATTTTATTAGTTTAGACATGATATTTGTAGTGTTTTGGGTGATAAAATGGGCAGAAGCTAGAAGCGTCTGGCACGCTATGTTAAATACTCATTGAGTTGAATCCGCCGTCCACGATCATTTCGTGACCGGTGATGAATCCTCCTGCGGTGTTAGATGCTAGTAAGATGGTGGCTCCGATGAGTTCGTCCGGATTTCCGAAGCGGTCCATCGGTGTATGGTTCATAATGCTGGCTACGCGAGATTCATCAAGCACGCTTTTATTTTGCTCCGCAGGGAAGAATCCTGGAACGAGTGTGTTGACGCGAATTTTTTTGTCCGCCCACTCGCGAGCGAGGTTCTTACTGAGATTGTGTACCGCTGCTTTTGATGCTGAGTACGAGAACACCCGTGAGAGAGGATTGAGTCCTGAGATAGATCCTAGGTTGATGATGCTACCTTCCGCATCGCTATCGAGCCAATATTTTGCAAAGACTTGGCAAGCAACGAGAGTCGCTGTTAGATTCACATTGAGGATATTTTCAAACTCCGTAGTACTGATATCTAGCACGGGTGTTGGTGAGTTGATCCCTGCTCCGTTTACTAAAATATCGGCTTTACCAAATTGCAACAACACGTCTGCTAGTAATGTTTCTATTGATGCACGCGTGCTGATGTCCGCTGCAATGAAATGCGCGTTCTCGCCTATTTGATCGATCCTGGCTTGCGCTTTCTCAGCATTTCTACCCACGAGCACGACAGTAGCGCCCGCCTTAGCAAGCCCGCCTGCCATGTGGCTACAGAGTTCTCCAGTACCGCCAATAACGACTGCGACTTTATCTTGAAGGCTGAATAATTTTTCTAAATAGTGCATGATTTGGATTGGTGATTAGAAGATTGAAAATAAAAAATGTTAGACCCAATTGAAATAGTTCTTGGGGTTGTGGTAGCAGATGTCTGCAATGAGCTGATCCAGCGCTTTGGGCTCGTTTGGCATCTCCCCTGCTTCGGCTGCATCACCGATGTATTGGCAGAGAAGTCGGCGGTAATACTCATGCCGAACGTAAGAAGTGAATGACCGTGAGTCGGTAAGCATGCCTACGGATGTACCTATCGCACCAAGTGACGTGAGGATGTCCACCTGCTCGCGGATACCACGAACGTGATCCAAGTGCCACCAAGCTGGACCGTATTGCACGAGCCCTTTAGCTTGTTCATTCTGGAAATTTTGCAGTGCGCAGCAGATCGGCTCGGATTCAACTGAGGAGAGATTATAAACGATTGTCTTTGCTAGATTGCCTGCTTGGTTGAGAGCATTTAGACCTGCGATAAGTGGAGCGGTTTGTGCCCATGAACCCATGGTATCGAAGCCACTGTCAGGTCCTGTGATGGGGGTCATGGCTTCATTGACCCTACGCTGTGGACCCAGATGGAGTTGCATTGTCCAGCCGCTCTTTTTGTTCCATTTTGCAATCTCATTGAGAGTGTGGAATGCTGCACTTCCCACTTCTGGCACGTGAGGCATTCCGTGGTCTGAGAGACGACATCCATTCTCATGGAAATGGTCGTGCTGCTGCTTGAGGAGTTCTAGATCGTGAGTATCATTATCAGTTACGAAATCTACTCGGAAGGTTGGTAGTACTTTGGTTTTTATATCCGACTGTGCTATTTCGCGATGCGATGTTAGATCAGAATCTGGAGCGTCTGTGGTGCAGACTAGCTCGACATTGAATGACTCTAACAACCCTTGGACGGAGAGTTTTGGATTATCTGCTAGCTGTTGATTTGCATCATCCCAGATCGCCTTGGCATTCACTGCATTTAAAATAAGATCAATCCCGAAGACGCGCTTTAGTTCCAAATGAGCCCAGTGGTGGACAGGGTTTCCAGGTGCTAGTGGCATGATGCTAGCGAAGGCTTCGAACTTCTCCCATGGACTAGCACTTCCTGTAATGCGATCTTCTTCAACTCCGCAACCGCGCATGAGTCTCCATTTATAGTGATCATGCTTGAGCCAGAGTTCCCAGAGGTTTTCGAAGCGATGATCAGTAAGAATTTCTCCTTGCGGAAGATGCGTATGAAAGTCGATGATCGGCAATTTTTTCGCCACGTCATGATATAGCCGCTGAGCTGTTGCGGTGGTGAGAAAGACGTTGTCATGCAAATATTTCATGAGCTGTTAGATAGTTTTTAGAGGTTTTATAGCGTCAAGTCCTAGTTCTTTTGCTATTTCATTTAACTCTTCTAATTCAGCATCAGAGAAGAGTAGTCCGCCCGCTGCTTCCGAGCGTTTCGCCGCTTCTGCCTCAAAATAACCGGGGAGAATCGCCTTCTCATTTCCATCTGTTAGAATATTATCGAGCACTACTTTGATGTTCTCAGACTGAGTTCTTCCCTGTGCAAAATCCCCACCTGCGAGTGCGTCTGGATGAATGATCTGGAAAAAGAATGAAGTAGTATTTTTCTCATCATCACTAGGAACAGCACGCCCACGGTGGAGCGGAAGTGAACCACCGATATAGGCAGCAGTGATCTCATTAATCAGAGAAAGTCCGTAACCCTTATGCGCTCCAAATGGGAGAAGTGATTTCACCTTGTGCGGGTCTTGCGTAGGCTCGCCATCCTCATCCACAGCAGCTAGTAGAGGTAAGGTTCCGCCCTCGCGTTTGAGTTGCTGCACTCGTCCCATGGCTACGGTAGAGGTCGCCCAGTCGATACAGATAGGGAAGCCTACGGAGTCCACTGTAGGGAATCCCCAGCTATGTGGATTCGTCCCAAGTGTGGGTGTTTTTCCTAGGAAGGGAACGACTTCTGCGAGAGTAGATGTGCAGTTTGTATAAGCGATGTATCCACGCTTGGCAGCCTCGATCACGTAGCCAGCTCCCCAGAGATAGTGGAAGGCATTATCCACAGAAACGATACCTACACCGTGCTCTTCAGCGAGTTCTATTGCGCGATCAAAGGCACGTTTAGCGACTGCCTGCCCGAGCTTCTTATTCGCATTCCAGACCTCTGTAGCAGAAAATCTAGAGGGTAAAACTTCTACCTCTGCACCGGGGACACATCCTCCAGCAGCTGAGCCAAATAGCTCATCGAGATGGAGTGCTTTGAGAGCATTGTGCGTGTTATTGCCATGCCATGTGGCGGCTACTGCCATGTCAGCAGCTTCTTGCGCCTCATCCTGCGCATACCCGCGTGCCATGAAGGCTGCGATGACGAGTGCGTTGTGGTCTTCGATTGAAACGACGTTCATGATTTTAAATAATGTTAGAGAGAATTTCAGTGATGACTTGATTGATAGGTGGCTCTATGGACACCGCGAGACAGTTTTTAGTAGGCTCTTCTAGTGTGGATAGCTGACTATCTAAGAGTGACGCTGGCATGAAATGTTCACGCGCCTGCATACGCTTAAGCAGAGTCTCCTTACTGCCGTGAAGGTAGATGTATTCAGGGACATTTTTTCCACTATCTAAAATATCTCGGTAGCTTTGCTTCAATGCAGAACAAGCAATAATAATAGGTACATCGTGCTCACTTAAAAGATCTCTCAAAGTCTCTAACCAGCCCTGCCGGTCAGCGTCTGTTAGAGAAATGCCTGCTTTCATTTTAGCAATGTTCGCGGCTGGATGAAAGTCATCACCATCGAAAAATGCAGCTCCCGTTTCCTCAGAAAGCAATTTCCCAACGGTGGACTTACCACAGCCACTCACACCCATAATGATGAGTGATCGTTCTATCGGTTGACTATGTTCTGACATGCGTCTGGGCCCTTAGTTAAAATTTCTATTACATTTTTCGCGGCAGTGGCTGCCATGGCTGCGTTTGACTCAGCAGTGTTGGAGCCTACGTGCGGTGTCATGAGAATATTATCAAGAGAGCGGAGATCCTTAGCGGCATCTTGCGGCTGATAGGGCTCGGCTTCGAAGACATCAAGCGCTGCACCTGCTATCTCTCCGCTGCTGATCGCATCATACAGATCATTTTCACAAACGAGTGCGCCACGAGCGGAGTTAACCAAGATGCCTGTGGACTTCATTTTCTTGAGAAACTCTGCATTCACGATGTGCTTCGTAGCAGGAACCACCGCCATGAGAAGAACCACATAATCCGCATCTTCTATCGCCGCATCGCGATCCGTAGTGTATTCCGTGAAACCGATGTTCGCTTGTTGGTCGAAGAAATGGCTCTCATCGATAATATCCACACCAGTAACTTCCATTCCGAATCCGAAGGAAAGTTTGCGGCAGAGATTCTGACCGATTCTACCAAATCCTAGAATCGCGACTTTGCGATTTTGAAGCTCCACACCAGGAATCGGATTCCAGTTTTTCGCCTTCGTATCTGGGTGAAGAGTGTGAAGATGACGCGCTGTGTTGCCGATCATCCAACACGCGTGCTCTGCCACAGCATTATCCAGAACCCCAGGAGTATTCGCTACATGGATGCCGTTAGCCCTAGCCTTTTCCTTATCCACACTATCGTGCCCCACCCCATAGCGAGCGATGACTCCCCCCTCTGGAAGTGCCGTGTATAGTTCATTCGTGTAAGGGTAAATGTCTGCGATGAATGCTTTTACCCCATTTTCCTTGATCGCCTGAGCTAAACTTGCCTCTTCTTCATTCACTGGCTGAAAGGTGTAGCCCGTCTCTGCGGATACCTTTTCAAAGGTGGACTTCGCTTTATTGTATGAAATCTCTGATACGTAAATTGTCTGCATGAAATGAGAATAGGTCATTTGATCTAAAACTCAATATTGACGAACGGACATATACTTTATATTTTGCGACAGATGAAATTCCAACAAAAACCTAACATTCTCTATCTCGGAGCAAGTGATGACTTCTTCTCTAGAGAAATTCTGCGTGGAATACTGTCCATGCGACCAGAGGGATGCGACTGGAACTTCTGGTGCCTCCCAGCAAATAGCACACTAAACGATCTAACAGATTACCTAAAACACCGCAACATAGACGGTATCATCGCTCGCGGATTATCTGAAAAAATGGCAACCTACCTAGCAGACAGCTCACACCCATGCGTCTTCATCCGTGCTGGTGAGAATGATTCCGCCACCTACATCAATGGACCCCACCCCGATGATGAAATGGTAGGCAAGTTGGCTAGCGAGGCATTCAGCATTTTAAATCTTAACTACTGCGGATTCATCCACTGGGAGGGAGTGATGTGGTCAGACGCTAGAAGAAATAGTTTCCAGAGCTACGTAAACTCCAGTGGCGTGAAAAACGAGACGCTATTATTAAATACTAACGAACATCTCAGCTGGGCTTCCGTGAAGAAAATAGCTACCTGGCTAAAGAAAATGCCCAAGCCATGCGGCATCCTAGCCTGCAATGACAGAGCTGGCTTAGACGTCCTACAAGCATGCCAAATGTTAGAGTTCAGGGTTCCGGATGATGTTGCAGTGATCGGTGTGGATAATGATCGCCTCCTCTGCGAGTCCAGCACCGTTTCGCTATCAAGCATAGATCTGAGACCAGCTAACACAGGCAGAGCCGCAGCGGTACAGCTTGGGAAAATGTTAGAAATTTTAGACCCCTCCATTTCTCCACCATCGAGCGTGGCGAGCTACATCATTCGCCAATCCAGCCAAAAGGTGGATAACCATCAGCTGATTCATCAGAAATCAATCGACTACATAAACTCTCGCCCACTCAGAAACATGAAGGTCACCGAGCTAGCAAAAGCCTGTGGAGTCTCTCGCAGAAGTCTAGAGCGAGCCTTCGCAGCCTGCGACTCAGACAGCCCAGCAGCAGTCATCAGAAAATCTCGCATCAAAACAATCATCGAGCTGCTCCAAGAAAAATCTTCCAGCATAGAAAGCATCGCTAGCCAAGCTGGCTTCTCAGATGCAGCAGGTCTCTCAAACTTCGTCAAACGCCTCACAGGAAAAAATCCTGGATCATTCCGCATCAACTAATCACCATATGAATCCTTACTTTGAAAAACTCGGGCGCGCAGTCGCAGAACAATGGCAACAACAGAACTTCTCGCTTGATGCCTTCCCAGAAATTGCCCAGCGCGCCATGCAAGACGCGGACGCGCCTCCATCAGAAAACTTACCTCTAGCAGAAATGATTCAAGAATTTCTGAGCAATGATGCCCAACCACCACAGAGTCATTCAGGATTCGGTCAGCCAGAATTAATCGCATTCAGTGACCCTAGGTTTTACATTCAGATTCTCTTCTGGATGGAAGGCACTACCAAGATCCACCAGCACGGATTCTCTGGCGCATTCCATGTCATGCACGGCTCCAGCGTCCACTCAGAATTTGAGTTTAACAACGCCAAATCCATCACCCCTCACCTACGCGTGGGTGATCTCCAGCTGAAACAGATCGAGCTGTTAGAGACTGGGCGCACCATTCCTATTCAGTCCGGTAGAAAATGCATTCACTCCCTATTCCATCTGGACTCCCCATCAGTCACCGTAGTCATCCGCACCCAGCACGACCCTGGCACTGACCCGCAATTTAACTACCTTCCCCCGCACCTAGCCATTGACCCTAACCATACAGATGCTCTCACCATGAAGCGTAATCAATTACTTGATGTTCTAGAGACGATTGAACCTTCAAATTGCGTTTCACAAATCATCGAAATGTTAGAGAAATTAGATTTTGAACGCGGCTTCCACACACTCCAGCACAACATGGATCGCCTCCAAGAAACAGGAGCTTGGGAAAATGCCATCACTACATTCCAAAATAAGCACGGTGAACTGGCAGCAGGAATCCCAGCCACACTCGCGGAGCATCAGAGACGAGAATACATCTCGCAGCTGCGACACTACATTGAGAATCCAGAGCACCGCTTTTTCCTAGCCCTACTAATGAACATCCAGAACGGAAAAGACATCGCCACCCTCATCACCAAGCGATTCCCTAATCAACCCGCAGAAGACACCATCCTCCGCTGGGCAGAAGAACTCATCGAGCATTCAGACTACGGTCTCACTTTTCTCGATGCTGAATTTCCAGAGCATCTCGGGTGCCCCATTAAAGAGCAATTTGAACTCTTTTTAGACACGCTTAAATGCTCAATAAAAACAGAACAGGACTCGCAAACTCCCATCCTGACCCCAGAACAAACCGAGATCGAAGAAGCCCTAGCAAATTCCTGCCTGCGTCCCTTATTATTGTAGTAAGTTTAGTTCTGTTATATTTCTGATAATGGTATATCATACAAATCTATAAATACACTTCACTTAAAAAAACTAATGCCTAAAACTATAGTCCTCATCTGTCTGTGCTTTCTTAAATGCATAGCCATCGTCTCATCTCAAAGTAAAATTACTTTACCAATCGTAGAAAAGAACTGGTCAGTAGACTTAAGAGATGGGTGGAATGCAGCCCTCTTTTTACATCCAGATCACAAAGGGACTAAAATTGGCACGTTCTTTTGGCTATTTGACAAGCAACCAATTACATGGAATTTGAAAGAAGGCATCTTAACCATTCAGTTCAAAGATGCTTGGCGCGAGTTCAGTGATGATAGCGCAATCTTGAAATTCAAGCATACACCTGATGGGTTAAAACTTTTAACCGAAGGAATGAGTAAAAATGAAAAGCAATTACTAGAAGGAACTATCTTTAAATCGGGGGGTAAGAGTCCACAACAGTTAGCAGATTTTAGAAACCGCAAGAGCCCATATTCTAAATTTCATGTAAAAGCGTCACTTACAATAAATCCTAATATTATTCCCCTTGGGTTAGCAGAAACAGCTCTGAAAATCCATCAACAAAACAAATTCGAAATTGGGATAATATCCAGTCATAGAAAAATGCCTTTGGATATACTTCGTGGGCTCATGAATACAGCTTCTAAAACTAAATCTATAGGACGAAGAAAGTTAATATCACCTTGGCAAGGATCTAGTACTATTATGTATTATATGTCGATCCACCCTAATCTTGAACGGAAAGATTTAGAAGTATGTTGGAATCTTCCATTTAGCTATTCTGAAGCATCAATATGGTGGAATGTAGTCAATCACCCTAAGGCTGATCCAGCGTGGAAAGATGAATTTATTAAGAGAATCAATGCTGATACCAAAGAAGCCAGACGAATGCGCTCCATATTGGGACGGAACAAGGATCTAAGCCTGGAAATAATAGACATCTTAATAGAAAGAATAAAAACAGACAAAGATTATAACACTGGTGATTTAGCTGCGCATCCTAAACTAGATGCGAAAAGAATGAGAAAAATCTATTCAGCTAGACCATATTTAACATCTGAAACTCTAGCTAAACGAGCAGATACACCACTCGATGTTTTGCAGAAAATCGTGGATTCCAAAGAAGAGGCACCCATCGCAGAAATGTTAAAATCCGCTAAAGTGCCTAAGTCAATATTAACTCAGGCTGCATTAAAAATTTCACATTCTGACGATATTAATCGTGTAGGCTTTGCCTGTGAGAGCCCATTTCTTAGCTCTGACCGCATCCAAAAACTTCTAACCCATCCAGAACCAATGATTCGTTCTAACTTAGCTAAAAATCCAGAGTTACCTTTACCTGATCTAAAAAAACTGACCGATGACAACTACCAGTCAGTTGCGCGCTCCGCTCGCCATTACTATATGAAAAGAGCTGGAAAAAATGCTACTCAATACATCACCAGTCTCAGAAATCTAGATGAGCTTAAAACATTTTATTCGACTGAAAATGAGATTGCTGATGCAATAAAAAATGACAATCCTGAAGAATTTTCCAGTCTATTAAATAATCTATGGTTGCCTCTTGGCACTCGTCCCTATGATCACCGTTATGAACAATGGACTAATATAGCAGTGCAGAATAAAGCTTATAAAACTATGAAGCAATGGATAAAGCAAAATCCTGAAATAAAAACACATCTGATCAAGACTAATGCTATGCTCTGGACTCCCGAGATCGCATCATTACTGTTAGATGGGAAGCCCACCACCAAGTTACTTGAAGCTTATGTTATCAGCATTGTAAAAACTAATCGATCAGACCTTTTGGATGACTATCTAGAAAAAGGACATTCTATCAAAGTGGCTAACAAACAACCGCTTCTCTGGTATGCTATTGCTCATAGAAATGAAGTCTTAGCGCGTAAATTATTAAAATTGGGATGCGAGCCAAGTATTCAAAATGATAGAATGACCCCTGCCATGCTTGCTGTCCAAACTAATTACACTACAGCATTGAATTTTTTACCACTAACGGATGCTCAAAAAGAATCACTTCAAGCTTTCAAAAAACAATACCCTGGTGATCCTAATGCTGCTTGGCTTGGAACATGGACTAATGGTAAATCTGAATTTAAAACCTTAGCTATTATTTTACTTCCAGATGGTAATGGTCGCTTGATTACTGCAACTGGAATGGGAGTTGCTATTGTTTGGAAAACTTTAGATGTAAATAATGTGGAAATCATGCCTATACAAAAAGGCAAAGTAATCATTACTCAGAAAATTCTAGGGCACTTTAAAGTAAAAAATGAGGACGAATCACTTGAGTTGAAATTTCCCAGAAATCAATCTCAAATGATGAAGCGCTCGGATAAGAAAAAGAAATAAACATGCGTCCACCGATCATTGATAGAGACAACCTTACCTCTACCAATGATAAAACGGCTATTCTGTTTTAAACCACATCCGCGCAACGCTCGCAAAGACCACTTTCTAGGAGTGGCTCGTAGCGGCGGCAGCGAGGGCACATAGCATGGGCGGTGGCTGTTGCCGTGGCGCTTAGCTCTGCTCCTGACTCTAGCTGTAGGTCGGAGAGGATGAAGAACTCAGTCGCAAATTCTCTGCTGGAAAGCTCGGCTGAACATGCGTGATCAGATGGGACTGTTAGAGTGACAGCGGCTTCGTTGTTTTTGTTAAACGCCTTTGCCTTTACCTGCTCTTCGATAGCGGTCTGGATGACTCCCCTTATCTCTAACAGACTCGCCATTTTCTCTGAGACTTCGCTTGGTGCCCACTCATCTTGCGCTTCAGGGAAATCTTGCTCATGCACTGACCCATCGAACCCTGCATGACCCCACGCTTCATCTGCCGTGTAGGCTAGGATCGGTGCGAGGAGTCTTGATAAAGCTACAAAGACATCATGCATGACCGTCTGGGTGGACTTGCGGCGGATGCTTTCGGTGCTGTCGCAGTACATTCTGTCTTTAGTGACATCCACGTAAATAGCGGAGAGGTCAGTGGCACAGAATTGATTGACTTGGTTGAAGACTTTGCGGAACTCGTAGCTATCGTAAGCGGACTTACATTCGTTGATAACAGTGTGGAGTTTCTCTAACACCCACTGATCTAACAGCGGCATATCTTGCTTGGCTACGCGGTCAGTTTCTGGGTTAAAACCATCCATATTTCCGAGGAGAATTCTGAGGGTGTTTCTGAGTCTGCGATATGGCTCGGCGATCTGCTTAAAGAGGTCTTCTCCAAATGGAACCTCGGTCTGCCAGTCCACACTAGATACCCAGAGGCGGACGATGTCTGCTCCGTATTTATTATAATAATAAGCTGCATCGATTGGCTTGCCGCTTTTCTCTGCTTCTGACTTGGAGAGCTTGGTAGATTCTCCGTTTGTCTTGCCAGCTTTCTTGGCTTTGAGCTTGTCTTGATCTACCACGAAGCCGTGCGTCATCACCGTTTTATAAGGAGCCGCATCACGCACACCCACTGAAAGCATGAGCGATGACTGGAACCATCCGCGATGCTGATCAGTAGCCTCTAGGTAAAGATCTGCTGGTCCGCTTAGCTCTGGTCTGCGCTCAACTACCGCCTTATGTGATGAACCGGAATCGATCCATACGTCTAGCGTGTCGCGGCATTTCTTGTAAGTGGTAGGAAGGTCTAAGCGTTCGCAAAGTTGCTCATCGCTGAGCTCGAACCAGATGTTAGAGCCTTCTGCTTCGATCAAATCTGCGATCTTCCCTGCGAGTTCTGAGCAGATGACTGCTTCGCCTTTATCATCGAAAAATACTGGCACTGGCACACCCCAAGTCCTCTGGCGAGATACGCACCAGTCTGGACGAGATTCAACAGTTCCGTAGATGCGGTTTCTGCCCCATTTTGGCAGCCAGTTTACCTTATCTATTTCTTCGAGCGCCTTCTCGCGGAGCCCATCGAGTGAGATGAAAAACTGCTCCACAGCACGGAAAATGATCGGTGTCTTAGATCTCCAGCAGTGCGGGTAGCTGTGCGCGTAGTTTTCTTTTCCTAGCAAATGTCCCTTCGGTGCGAGGATTTTGAGAACTCCGATATTGGCTTCGTTTTTCTCCATGACGTGGAGACCCACGAGTGATTCCACACCTACTTCTTCGGTGAAAAATCCTTCGTCATCGACGGGTGAGAAGACTCCGAGCCCGTTTTGCTGACCAGCAGAGTAGTCATCCGCACCGTGCCCAGGCGCGATGTGAACAGCTCCAGTTCCAGTCTCGGTTGTGACGAAATTTGCGTGAATAAGCTTAGATGTCTGGTCCAAGAATGGGTGTTGTGCCTCTAGCCCCTCAAAGACTTCTCCTTTGACCTCTTGGAAAGTTTCCTTGAGCGCGAAGCCAGTTTTAGCTTCCACGTTCTCTAACAGTTCTTTAGCTACTACCAGATTCTTAGTGATGAGATTTCCCTCGTGATCCGTCTTTTCAAATCTACCAACAGTGTAGATAAACTGCGGATGCACGGCGATACCGAGGTTCGCGGGAAGCGTCCAAGGAGTCGTCGTCCAGATGATCATGGAGATGTCTTTTCCGAGCTTATCCCCCAAGAGCGGAAATTCTACGTAGATGGAGATGGACTTCTTATCCATGTACTCGACCTCCGCCTCAGCAAGCGCGGTCTGTGCTCCGTAGGACCACTGGACTGGCTTCTTGCTCTGGTAAACTGCCTTTTTATCGATCAACGCGGCGAAAGTTCTGACGATGTCAGCCTCGTAAGCGGGGTCCATGGTGAGGTAAGGATTATTCCAGTCACCGAAGACTCCTAGACGACGGAATGAAGCCTTCTGGGTATCGATCCAGCCATTGGCGAAATCCACGCAGCGGCTGCGGATCTCTGCTGGTTCTAGGTCACGTGCGTTTTGCACTACCTTGAACTCGATCGGTAATCCGTGACAATCCCAACCTGGGATAAATGGAGTTTCGAATCCTGCCATGGTCTTAGATTTGACCACGAGATCTTTGAGAATTTTGTTGAGAGCAGTTCCCATGTGGACATCGCCATTCGCAAATGGAGGTCCATCATGAAGAATGAAACGCGGGGCACCCTGGTCAATTCGGCGCTTCTGTATTCGCTGATACAGTGCGTCATTTTCCCATTGTTCAAGTCGTGCTGGCTCATTCTTCACTAGATCACCTCGCATAGGGAAAGTGGTCTGTGGCAGAGTCAGAGTGTCTTTGTAGTTCGCTTCGTTGCTCATAATATCTCTCAAGTTGTTGAGTGCGCGGAAGCTAGACACGTATGGCGCGCGGGTCAATGCTCAATTCAGGGAGATGTCATTTGAAAACTTACCTCTGAGTTCGGCTAGTTTAGCCTATTTTAATGGGATGAGCTTTGGCGCGTCTTTTGCGGATTCTATTTTGGCTATTAGTTTCTTAACTTGGTCGAGATGTGGCTTTAGGTTTTTCTTTTCTCGGTGTTTTGAGAGTTTTTCTTCTAGTTCGCGCAATTTCGGTAGTAGCGGCTTAGCGGCTCCTCCGTAGTGAGAGAGTGCTTTCAGGCATCTTCCGATGCGTTTCCCTTTACCCCATTTATCCACGGCTATCACTTCCAGACAGAGTGGCATTCCTTCCTTGATGTGGTTCTTAGCTAGCACTTCTAGCCCTGATAACCGGACTCCTGCAGCGAACATGATTCCGCTTGGTGCCGGCTTTTTCACCGCATCATAAATGGCGGGTAGCAGTGGTTTTATCTCATCAAAACTCAGTTTTTTATAGATATTTCCTATGCTTCCACGCGATCTGCCATCTTCATTTTTGAGACCAGCTGTGATTGCTTTACGTAGTAAATCTCTATCCACTCCATCTATTGAATGCCGTAACAGTTTATCAAAAATAGCGAAATTCAAATAACGCTGCTCCATACCGCGAGGGTCTGTTTCAGTGTGGTCTCGGGCTAACATTTCTAACATTTCGGGCAAGGTGGACATCGCAGGTTTACCGATGGAAGCTAGTGCTTCAGCTGCTTTTACTCTTAGCCAGAGGTCATCAGATTTGAGATATTTTCGCAGTGGCTCTACTGCGGCTACTGGCTTTAAATGTGCCATCAGTTGGCAGACTCCGATCTTGGCGTTGAGGTTCTTTGTTTCAAATAAACTCATCAGCTCCGCCATCAGAGCGGCATCAGGTTTTCTACGTTTCAGAGCCATCGCAGCGCGCTCGCGGACTACTGGTGACCAGCTTGCGAGACGCTCAATGAGTTGATTCTTATTCAAGCTATCGTAGTGACTTTCTCTATCTTTATTCGTCCATCCCTTGCTTTCATTAATGATATCCGCCACATGTTTACGATCCAGAGCATCTACTAACTCTGCACCCTTCCCAGTGATGAAAAGTTTCTTCAGGGGCATGGCATAAGCGAGTAGATACGCGCCTGTGCAGTCCCAGTCTCGGTAGCTATCTTTTCGCATACTCGGTGGTCCTTGATGGATGAAATTTCCATCCCACTGACGCGCTAGGTCATAGTACCAGCCACCGAATTCTTTCATCCAAGCTCCCGCTGCTTCTGGTCCAGCTTGCGATACGCCTGGCATTGCCCAGAGCATGTTGAAGAAATTCCCTGTGTGCCCAGTGTCCCGCTCAGATCCATGACACGCTAGGCTCATCTTGGAGAAAAATGTCGTGGCTTCCTTATCCCCTAACAATGTAAACAACACCGCAGCCATCCCACATTTCCCATTATCATCATGCGTCTGAATCCAAGGATGATGATCTCCGTATGGGACTGCTCCCTTACCCACGTAAAACCTGATCAACCTGGCACTTTTCTCTATCGCTTCCGTTATTACCGCGTCCTTCACCCCTGCTTCACGCGCGAGAACTAGCCCGATGGTGAGCGGAATACCGGGTGAGTTCATCATGCCGTAGCCACCAAGTGCGCCATCATCTCTGATGAATCGATGCCCCCATGAGCCAACCACACTCTGACCATTGGAAATTTCTAATGCGAGCCTTCTCAAGCCCTGGAGGTAAGTTTTATCTCCAGTAGCTAGTGTGTATTCTGCTAGAAAGATAGTTACGTAACTGTAGGACCATGATTTATAACCATTCGATGTAAACTCCGCCGCCCATTGCGCTTCCTGCTTCACTAGAGGTAAGTATTTATCATTGCCACTGGCTAGCAGTGCGAGTGCATTGAGCGAGCGCGTGATTGGGTGTTTTCGTTTTTCCCCGCTCGCTACTCTCTTTGCCAGAGCCTCGCAGCCACGCTCAAGAATCAATTTCGACTTAGGACAATCATACGGAGCGGTAGCAGAATATTCACCTAGTATTGGAAGCTGTAATTCTACAACTCTCCTCTTACCAGCACGCCAGTGCATCAGTTGCAGCTTACCTTCTTTTAATTCTGTTAGACCAAGAGCCTTGCCCATTTCGATTCTTGGATCATAAGAAAATTTCTTCCCATTCACACCTAAAATCACGTCCCCTATCTCTAACACACCGTCAGCTGGTGAACCCTTCTCTACTTTGGTAATGACGATTTGCCGGGCATCACTCGTCACCATTTTATCACTATACATCCAGCCACGAGCACCTGTAGCACCTAGATTCCAGTCATGCGCGGCAGCTTCTGGGATCTTGGTTCCCGTTACGGTAAAATCCAGATTTTCCATCGTGCCGCCTCTCGGTGCAGCGCAGAGGCTCAGTGAACCTAAAATGAATAGTACAGAACAGTCTCTTAGTAATCTCATAACAAACGATTAAAGAACATAGCAGAAAAACGTCAACTTCATTAAAAATGACGACTCTCAGAAGCAGCTATGTTCTCTTGCTATGAATTACTCTACTACCATCACTCCCTGCATCACCTGCCAGTGACCTGGGAATGTGCAGATGTAGGGATACTCACCCTTCGTTTTTGGAGCGATGAAGTAGGTCGTGTGTGAGGCTTTAGGATCTATCACATAGCTGTAGGCGATGATGTTAGACTTATCATCTGGGACATAACTTTTCTTCAGTGCGTTAGGGTCATTCATCATTTTAAATGCCGCTTCACCCACTGCTTTTTTCTTCCCGGGTTTCACGATCACGATGTTGTGTGGCATGCTGTCAGCGTTTTCAAATTTGAGCGCGACGGACTCGCCAGCTTTCACTGAGAACTTAGTCACATCATACTTTAGCCCAGGAATGGTTTTGATCAGAACTTTTTTAGCGTGAGCATCCATCTGTCCCGTAGTGGTTGCTAAGCTTTGTTTTGCTCCAGATTTTCTATCTGTGCGCAGGACAAAATCCCGTGATTTGTCTTGCTTAGGTTTGGCTCCATCGAATGCATAAAAATCACCCAATTTCACAATGGTAGGAAATAAATCTGACTCAAACGCAATACCCGCTTTTGACTTGAGATGCATCCTGAGGTGGACTTGCATCGCTGGCTGGAGGCTGGGAATTTCTACGAAGATTGACTTCTTATCATCTAACAGCCTAGCACTCGTCACAGTCAGTGGATCATGTCCTAGTGAGTCTGGAACTTTCACTGAAAACTCAGGTGAGCCATATTGCTTTGAGTTATTATAGTTCCACATTTGAGCAAAATAATGCTTCGGGTTCACAGAAAAATCGGAGTCTAACTCTTCTGGAAAACTTACCTTTATCCCATTGTCATGCACCTCGTAACTAATGGCTTCATATAATGGCTTACCTGTATAGCGGATACGATGCAGACAGCCATCCTCTAACGCATAATCTCCCCAGCCATCTAGCCCCACTAGGTAAACTTGCCCATCCGCAGGATTCACACTTCCTCTGGTCACGCCACTGCTAAAGTCACCTCTCATGGGAACTGAGGCTACTTGGCGGTGACCTGTCGCCTGCTCATTTTTATCAAACAATATCTGATACCATGAGCTACTTCCATAGCAGATGCCTAGGACAGACTTCTGCCCAAGCGGTCCCCATCGGTCACTATCTACTTCTAGAAATCCTCCTGTGGAATTGTCCACCCCACGCGGCACATAGCCTAGTGGGATACTTAGTTTATCATTATTTTGAAACCCGTGGTTATCTCCCTTTCTCACCTGGATAATCTCGGATGTGGGAGTGTTCGTGCCCTCTTGCGGACCTACTAAAATAGTGCCGTCTGACAGATGCCCGAAGCCCATGCAGTTACGCAGTCCACGCGTCATTTCTTCTATCTGCTTCCCATCGGGAGAGATCCGGTATGAGCTCCAGCCAGCCACGAAATGAATGTAACCTTCATTATCCTTTGCCATTCCCCAAGTGTGCGTGTGGCTCGCATTCAGACCAGATAATAGATTTGAGAAATTTCCATAAAAATCAATTTCACCATCCCCATTTCTATCTTCTAAATACGTGATCTGGTCGCGCTCTAAGACATGGATTTTTCCATCCCAGATCTTGATTCCAAATGGCTGATTCATTCCCCTAGCGATACGTCTCCAGACGATGGAGTTCAGGTCACCATCTAAGCCAGTGACCTTCCAGAGTTCCCCCATCAGTGTTAGGATATAGGCATTCCCATCTTTATCAAATGTCAGATCTGTTAGAAACATCAGTGACTTCATGTCATTTTTAAATGGCACAGGAATATCATCCACCACATAGGCTCTATCATTCTTAGCCAGAGTGCCACTTACGGTGTATGATCTGTCCCATCTCTTAGCGCGCTGTTTAGAAATTTTCACTAGTGATGATGGCTCTGACTTCACTTCTGTCATCGCTTTCTGGACAGCTGATTTAGACTCACCAAAAAGCAAATTCACCTGATGATTTTCACCGAGAGATTTTATATTCAGCACTGCCATACCATGTGCCTTTTCTAATCTCACTTCTAATCCCACACTCGCATCGTTCCCTCCTGTAATAATGAGACCAATGAATAGATTCCCTTTCTCGCCAACTACCCCAGCCTCCCCAGCTGAAAAAAGATTCTTTCCCTCAGTCTTAAGCTCTTTCTTATCCAGATCAAACAATGCTAGCTGAGTCTCACCCAGCGCACCATGTGACTCTATCACTCTGTGAAACACTCTTCCCGGCTTAGAGAAAACTGCATCTAGCAAGCTTACACCTTTTATTTTATAGCTATAAACGGGTCCGCGCACGGTATCAAACATGCCTAGGTATTCCTGATCCGCCAGAGCCACTCTCCATCCAGCGGCATTTGGATTCACCTTAGGTTTCTTTCTCGCCAAGTTCACTCTATGATTACCTAGCTTAGCTATCATCCTCCCACTTGGCGAAGCACCACGTGAAGTACCCCAGCGGTAGCCATCTATCTTTATAAATTTATCTTCCCAATAACGGAAAAAACTCAAATTTGCTTTAGCCGAAAATGCCGCATACATTTTCTGCTTAGGATCGATCACCAGCGAGTGCCCACCTGGAGCAACGCCATCAATCTGCTGCCCCACCACACCATCATTGCCCATCTCATTCCAGCGCTCGTCTCGGTGATTGTTCTGATTATTCTTTCCCCAGTGTCCATATTTCCCCTCATCCAGCCCTGGATAGCTTGGTAGCACTGCCGGGATTTCCACCTTTCCACTCATGTAATAGTCAGCCTGACGTTGGTAGAAATCATACACTCGCACGTCATTCACGGGCTTATCAGTGAAGCGGAAACCTTCTCTACCCTTAGTGTGATCCACATAAGGGTGATCCTCAGATCGCGCTACATTCAGCTTCTTTTTGGCGGTGGATTGGGCATTTAATAAAGCGAATCCTGATAGAGACAGAACCGCCAAGATGGCGCTAAGTGTGAATTTCATAATATAAAATTTAAGTACATTGAGAAAAAATGTCAATCTATTTCAAATCCTCAAGTTTACCCTCATTTTATAGCTTGTGTTACTGGTGGATGAACGTAGATTTCTCAGCACACAGACATTATTCTATGGAAACATTCTTGCACATACTCAAAGTCATCGGGCTCATCTTGCTCGTGCTACTCAGCTTCAACATCATCATCTTCGTTCACGAGCTAGGGCATTTCCTCGCAGCACGCTGGAGAGGTCTGCATGTGGATAGATTCCAGATTTGGTTCGGTAAGCCGATTTGGAAAAAGACCATCAATGGCGTCCAATACGGTCTCGGCTCCATCCCAGCAGGTGGATTTGTGGCACTCCCTCAGATGGCTCCCATGGAAAGCATCGAAGGCGATAATAGCGACCGCAAAGAACCACTCCCACCAATCAAACCAATTGATAAAATCATCGTAGCTTTCGCTGGACCATTGTTCTCATTTTTACTCGCTGTGTTCGCTGCGTGTATAATCTGGTGGATCGGAGTTCCTGACAAAGTAGTGAAAACCACAGAAGTGGGATACGTAGCGGCTGACATGCCAGCTGCCAAAGCAGGCTTCCAGCTCGGTGACAAAATTCTGAAAGTTCAAGGAACTCCAGTAAATGGTTTTCAGGGAAATTTAGATTCTGTTAGAGAACTCATTATTTTCAGTGAAGGAGAAGAAATAGAATTTCTAGTGGAGCGTGGCGGCGAGGAAATCACTCTCACAAGTGAATTTAAAGCGGAAGATGGCAGCCTGTTCAAACGTAGAGGAACCAGACAAGTAGGTGTGGGTCCTAGATACCTGCTCACAGTTGGACCCATCAAAGAAGGAACTCCTGCACACTACAGTAAAATGAAAGAAGGCGATGTCATTGACGCAGTGAATGGTGAGAAAATTTACAGTTACGGGCAATTCACTGATCTAGTAAAAAAGCAGGCAAGCAAGCTCATCTCCCTCACTGTGCTACGTGATGGAAAGCCAGTAGAACTTAAAACCATGGCGCTCACCCCAAGTAATGGATGGAAGCAGCACGATGATGCGGAACTCCTCCCAATGCTCGGAGTAGGCTTCGCAAACGACCCACCAGTGCTCGTTTACCCAACTCCAGGGAAGCAGCTCAAAGAAAGTGGGATGATGATGTTCACTACCATCAAAAAACTTACCTCTACGGAATCTAGCATCGGGCTTGATCAGCTTTCGGGACCAGTTGGCATTGGTCGTGTCCAGTATCAGCTGCTAGATAGCGACTACCCCATCAACTACATTTTTTACTTCTGGGTGATCTTCAACATCAACTTAGCGATCTTTAATCTGCTTCCATTCCCAGTGCTTGACGGTGGTCATATCACGATGGCATTAGGCGAAATGATCCGCAAGAAGCCGATGAATACAAGAGTCTTAGAATACGTGCAAACTGCCTTCGTCCTGATGCTACTCAGCATGTTCGTTTATGTCACTATCAAGGATATATCTCACAGGGATAGTAAAATCACCACCGACACCATCCCAAAAGAAGGTCCCACCTTCGATCTCGCTCCGCTAAAGAAAGCCATGGGAGAGCAGGTAGCCGAGTAAGCCTAGCGTAGCTCCGCTGAGTGTAAAAAACACCTCTAAGCTCAACCATACCTCAAACCTCCCGCTAAAAAATTAAAAAGCTGTGATTCTTCCAGCACTCAATAGGCTTAGAATCATTCTGTCGTAAACTTTCGGAAAAGAATCATGCACATCTGCTGGAGAGCCCGCTAAAAGAAGAAATTTCCTATATTTCGCATTAGTAAATGCTTCCGCGAGAGCCTATTACCTCGACGCTAATTAAAAGCAGTTGCTCTTCTGGCGATGCTTCGGGATCTGGATTCATTCCAAATATTGCCCGGTAACTACCAATGCGAAGCCTGAAGCAACCTGCCCATTCGGCTTTCATTGCTTTTACATTTTGATGGCTTAGAGGATTCTCAAGTTCTGCCATTTCATCAATAGAGCTAATGATCTGCGAAACTCTATCTTTTGCAATCCGACGCAATGAGCGATTGGCTGCACGCGTGTAAATGACTTTATGCATCAAGATAATCCGAGTTCTTTTTTCATATCCTCAGAGCTAATGAAGCGATCATGGCGCCCCGCTTTGATATCTGCTTGTGCTTCGCGGATTGCTTGCTTTTCTTCATCGGTTAAATCAAGTCCGTGCTCTTCGATAAAGTCGATAAATTGCTCGTAAGGGATAACCACTTCTAAGGGGCTTCCGGCACGGTCAAAGCGTGTGTTTTGTTGAATGATTGTTTCTGCGTTCATGTTCATACTTTAGCAGTTTTCTAGCGGTTTGTCTTGTTTTTTTCTGAGGGGTGGCTTTCGCGGTGAATTATATCACTCCGCTAAAGAAAGCCTTGGGAGAGCAGGTAGCCGAGTAAGCCTAGCGTAGCTCCGCTGAGCACTCCACCCACTACGGCGAGCCAGCCGTAGTGACCGATGATTTCGCCCTCCGCCACCACGGCAGCCTGATACTGTAGGGTGAACATCTCGCGCACGGCATTCCTGCACAGCAAATACAGGCACACCACTCCCGCGAGTAGTCCCACTGGCGGGATGACGATGGCTACAAGTGCCGCGACTATCGAGGGCACTCTCGCCCAGACATCAAATCTCCTTAACCCGAAACCAGTGATGATGTAAACGGGTCCGATGATCAGACACACAGCTCCCATCAAGCCCATGAGAGCATTTTCCATCAAGAAAAATCCGGTGAGCAATCCTGCGCCTGTGGTTGCGAGAAGACTGCCAAAAAAATAATAGAACCAACCCACCGCAAGCACCGTCATTTCTTCATTTCGGAAACGCTCTCGCAGGTCGATTGGTTCGAGGTTTTCTACCTCTAACAGAGTTTGCTCTACTGGGCTTTTGTAGGGATCAGATTCCATACTTCTCCTTCACCCAGGCGATGGCAGCTTCGCTATCCTTCAGCCTTCCCTCCAGTTGCTCGTTCTGCACGGCAGTGAGTATTTCTTTAAATTTCGGTCCAGGAGAAAGCCCTAGTTCCATCAGATCTCTGCCTTTTATCAGTGGCTCAGGGATCAATGGCTCGTTCGCAAATTCCTCACGCTTCGCCAACACAAAGTCGTAGTTATCGGTGAAGCCATTACTACTGGCACAGTCCACCCGGTGCAGCTCTATTTCTTGGTCAAAGGTATCGCGCGACATGAATCTCTTCAGTTTAGATACCTTCATCAGCTGCACATGCATGAAATTCATGTGATTCGCCACCATCACCCGCACATCTTCTATGGTGTCATTGGAGTATTTCATCCTGCGTAAGATCACCTCACTCATATCCGCACCCACAGCATCGTGACCATTGAAGCGAATGCGCTGATCTTCTTCATCGTAGGTGTAGGTTGCGGGCTTACCGATGTCGTGCAGCAGCACTGCTAGAGCGAGAGTAAGCGGCACTTCCTCATCACCTAACATTTCTAACATGATACAAGTGTGCACATAAACATCGCCTTCTGGATGCCACTGCGGCGGCTGTTCACACCCTATAAGATCTAGCACCTCTGGGAGGAAATAATTGATTAATCCGCTATCCACTAACAGCTCAAGTCCACGCCTTCGGTTAGGAGAAACGATGATCCTGGAAAACTCAGCTTGGATTCGTTCGATAGAAATTTTTTCTAACAGATGAGCATTATCACAGACTGCCTCCCAGGTTTTAGCCTCTATTTCAAACCCAAGAGTCGTGGCAAATCTCACTGCACGCAGTAGCCGCAGAGCATCCTCTTGGAATCTCTCAACTGGATTACCAATCGCTCGCAAGACTCGCGCTTTCAGATCTGCTTGACCATTCACGTAGTCGATCACTTCACCAGTCTCCGGATCTTGGAACAGACCATTCACGGTGAAATCTCTCCGCTGAGCATCTTCTTCTGGGCTGGAGAACTCCACGCTCTCCGGTCTGCGTCCATCATGATAGCTACCATCAGTTCTAAAGGTAGCCACTTCAAAATGTATCCCATCACGTTTCACCAGCATCACCCCGAAGTGTGCTCCGATGGCATCTGCATTAGGGAATACCTTCTGAACCTGCTCTGGAGTCGCGCTGGTGGCGATGTCATAATCCTTCGCTTCTTCTCCTAGCAAGGCATCCCTAACACATCCCCCAGCAAAGTACGCCACATACCCCGCATCTCTCAGCTTACCCGCCACACTCTTTGCCACTTCTTTCATTGCTGATGAGACTATTCCAGCGAGACATTTAGATCAACCTAGAAAAACATAAGTCTTATAGGACTGAGATGACTGATCTCTCCTTGTTAAAACGCTCCATTGATCACTGTGATCTCTGGCTTCTCTCCTTCGGTGAGTTCCACTTCTACCACATCGAATCTCCAGAGTATGTCGTCATCGTCTAGGAGTTTTAGCCAGGCTCTGGCTCCTCGTTTGATGAGTTGTTGCTTCTCTGCGTTCACCGCTTCCAGTGGTCGGCTGGTGCTGCGTTTGCGGCGGGTTTTCACCTCTATGAAGCTGAGCGTGTCACCATCTCTAGCGATGATATCTACCTCCCCGCCATTGGGTCCGCGGAAGTTCGTGTAGAGGATTTTTCTGCCATTGGCGTAGAGTCTGAGGCGTGCCATTTTTTCCCCTATCTCACCTATCTTGATGTGCTTTATCTTCTCGCCCTGCGCATCAGTCAAGCGGCAGGGTGAGTTGAGCAACGGGTGCAAACGATTGACGATGTATCTTAGTAGGACCATGTTTCTGGAGGGCTTCGATATGGAACTTGGTTCCGTAACCTTTATGTCTCTCGAAACCATACTCAGGGAATTCTTCCGCATACTCCAGCATTTTCTTATCACGCGTGACCTTAGCAATAATACTTGCAGCTGCAATACTCAGACTTTTGCTATCACCTTTGACGATGCCTTCTGAGGCGAAAGGGAAATTTTTCACCGCCAAGCCATCAATCAAGCAGTAAATTTCACCATCATCACCATCCAGCTCTGCTGCTGCACGTGCCATCGCTGCGTGGGTTGCCTTGAGAATATTGATGCGGTCTATCTCTTCAGGCTCAGCAAAACTATGCGCCCAGCGGATGCGCTTGTCCGAGATGATGTCTTGGTAAATCAGCTCGCGTTTCTTTTCGCTGAGTTTTTTAGAATCATCTAACAGATCATGGCTATAACCTTTCGGTAAGATCACAGCAGCGGCAGAAACTGGTCCCGCGAGAGGACCACGCCCCGCTTCATCAATCCCCACGATCTGCGCAAAACTGAGCGCATCACCACGCTTGATCGCTGCTTTCTCGTAGGATAAATCTGGCATAAAAAACTTACCCCCAGTGAAGTTTCTGTCTGAGGGTGGAGAAGAATGATCTGCCTTCTAGGCGGATAAGGTTGAGTTTATGATCTGCTTTTTCAACGATGATTTTTCCACCGTGCCGCACCTCAAGCGGGCAGCGTCCATCCGCACTGAATAGAGTGGGAGCTTCTGAGTCATCGACGGATTTTAGCTCTACTACGGAGCGATCTGTTAGAACCAGTGAGCGATTACTCAGGCTGTGGGGGCAGATAGGTGTGATGACTATGTTCTCAGCTCGCGGCGAAAGCAATGGTCCACCAGCCGCGAGCGAGTAAGCTGTGGAGCCTGTAGGCGTAGCTACGATCAGTCCATCCGCGCGGTAATGGTTGAGTAGATCACCATCGATAAAGGCATCCATCGCCACGATCCTACCCGTCTGTCCACGGGTGAGTGTGATTTCATTGACCGCAAAAAATTCTGCTGAGGAACCATCTGTAGGTTTGATGGTAGCCTTAAGAAGCATCCTGGGAACGACATGGTGCGTATTCGCTGCCAGAGAGCTGACGAGTAGTTCCATTTCTGTGTCTTTGCAACTGGTGAGAAAACCCAGATGACCGAGATTCACCCCAGCTACGGCTACATCTGTGGGACCTAGACGGTGAGCGGCATCGAGAATAGTGCCGTCTCCACCGAGAACGATCACTACATCACATTGTTTCGCTAGTTGTTTAGCGGGAAGTTCTGGGATGTTTCTTTTGGTGAGATCTAGTGCGGAAATCGTTTCATCTTCTACCGTCGCGTCAAGCTTGTGAGACTCAAGAATCTCTAACAATTTCAACAGAGCCGAACTCACTCCATCCTTAAACGGATTTGCGATGATGCCTACTTTCATTATTTATAGAGCGGGTTCACTTCAGGGACCACGCTGAGGTTCATGATTTGAGTGCCTCTGAGTATTTTGAATTCAGTAGGCTTACCTGCCTGAAGGAAGTAAAAAGCATTCACCACATCTGGGTAGTCACGGACTTTTATTCCATCGATGGCTAGGACAACATCGCCCTTCATCACTCCTGCATTTCTAGCCGGAGTGGCTGGGCGGACACCGATGATTACTGGTGCATCATTGAGGTGATCCATACTGACTCCTATCCAGCAGGGCTTGAATGTGCTTACGCCAGCTTTCACAAAGCGCTTCACATTGGTGAGCACTTCTATTGGCAGAGCGAACATCGTCTTGTCACTATTGTCTTTCTGAAAAACGAACGCCACGAGTTCATCTTTAGAGTTTAGAACTGGAGTCCCTGCATTCTGAAGTCCCACAGGGTGATTGATTCTCACAAATGTTAGAGGTAAGATTTTTCCGTTGTGACGTTTCACATGGCTGACCACTCGGCTTACTTCGTCACGCTTCGTCACGTCTGTGATCACTGCATCTCCTGGCTCTAACTTAGTGCTATCCCCCATCATCGTTACGATGCTTAATCCCTTACGCTCAGACTCCGGAAGTTCTAAAAGTGTGATTCTACTCACTGGATCATGGATGACTAACTTGAGACTCACGTCCTCACCCTTGGCATTTTTAACGGTTGCCTTCTCAGGGTTCGCTCCCACGAGAGCGATGGTGACAAGCGTTCCCTTATCATCGAGAAGGGTGCCCTCAGCCTCGTAGGCTTGCCCGCCTTCGCTGACTGAAGCGAAACTGAGAGTTTTCGATTGGCTAAGAGCGAATAGAGAACTGAGGAGAGTGATAGAAATTACGGAAAACCAAGTTTTTAACATGATCAATTTTTATGATGAAATGGTAGCCGATTCAAGCACAAAGCAGAAAAAGCCTTTAGAAGATTCTCTCTTCAGCAGAAAACGCAGGAGTAGGTCCCGAAAAATCTACAGGGTCAGCAAAAACCATACTCACAGGCATAGCGTCTGCCGTTTCTTCAGTCTGGGTGGAGACTGCTGGGATGATCATTTCTGCGATAGCTGTATCTTCAGATGAGATAGAGTCTGAGCTAGCAGCCATGGTAGAATCACCTGCTTGCTGGTTTTGGCTAGGGAAGATATTTAAAGCTAACGCAACTGCGGCATAGGCTGCCCCAGCACCGATCACCCATCTCATGGCTCCGAACTCTGAGAACCATGCTTTGGCTCTCTCTAGGAGGAGCCCTCTGGCAGATGTCTTGAGCATTTCAGAACGCTGGCGCTGCTGAAACTCCACGAGAAAGTCATCAAAGTAACCTTCTTCTGGCTGCTCATATTTCTTTAGGCTGATGAGGTCTTGTAGTTCTTTATCTGTCATGATCTTGAATGGGTTGGAAATTTATGTGGAATTTTACTAGCTATGTCTCTCGCTCCCCTGAAACTCAGATAAGTATCCTCTGAGTTGCTGATGCGCGTAGAATAGCCTGGAGCGGACTGTGCCTTCTGATATGGCTAGGATTCTGCCTATCTCGGCGTGTGCCATGCCCTGAATATCGAACATGGTAACTACCGCTCTATGGTCTTCTGACAACGTCATCATCGCATTGTTCAATTTTTTTTGAAGTTCGTTGATATTTATCTGCCTTCTGGGGTTAGAACGGTGACTCGCATCAACAAAAGCGGGGTCATTTTGAATCCCTGTATCGACATCATCTAGGCTAGAAGCGGCTCTGCGCTTGCGTTTTTTGAGAAAATTCAGCGTCATATTCGTGGCAATCGAATAGATCCAGGTATAGAACATGGAATTTCCGCGGAATTTACTGACTGAGCGATATGCCTTAGCAAAGACATCTTGGAGAATATCGTGCGTGTCATCCTTGTTAGACGTCATGTGGTAAACCAGCCCGTAGAGCTTTTGGCTGTATTTAGTCACCAGTTCATCAAACGCCTTGGTATCGCCATTTTGTGCCAGCTGCACTAAATGAAGGTCAGGATCCACGCGGGAACCTTGTTTGGTTTTGGCTCTTTCATCCATAGGAGTTGCTGATTTTACTACTGATTGTATTACGGATTGTTCTACATCGGCAGCCTTCCCGGATTCAAGAGCATTGATCGAGATACTAGCCATATTGCTTTTGTGATCAGACACATATACCACAGAAATGTTCAATATTCATTTACTTTTTCTTAAATCGCTTATTTTAAAAAACAAAAAAGCCCACGAGAGCTGGCTCTGTGGGCTTGGAAATTTTTGTTTGGACTCAGATTCTAGAGTCGGCTTTTGTCCGCTTACTTGGTAAGTGACTTGCTGAGCATCACGCGGTCACCAGGTCTGATTCTCATTCCTGGTGCGAGGCTAGAGTAGTCGATATTAGCTAATACTCTGCCGCCTTCACCTTCGATCGCATTGATTGTAAGTCTTCCGATGTGCTTATTGCCACGGATAACTACGAGCTTAGACTCTTGCTTGATGATGGCGTCTGAATGTGGCTTCACCACTACAAATCCCCACTCATTGTCCACCGCTGTGATGAGTGATGACACTCTGTTCGCAGCGAGGTTCTTGCGGCGCTTTGTCTGTGCATCTCTGAAATCACTGAGAACTGACTTATTCTGCTTCACAGCACCAGAGAAAATACTCACTTCCTCTTGGAGAGCAACGTTGGTTTTGTTGAGATCCTTCTTCTTGTTCTCAAGATCCGTAACGTATTGCTCTACTTCATCTAGTGCAACTTTCTCACCTTCAAGTTCTTTTTCAATTTCAGCAATCGCTTTTTGGACTTCGTCTTTCTTAGCAACAAGTTCTTCTAAATCATCGTCAAAGCTTGCGCTGAGTTTCTGATTGTCTTTGACCTCGGTATCCTTAATGTCTTTGTCAGCGATAAGCCCATTGTTCTGCTTTTTCGCCTCTGCTCTGAGGTCTTCTTCAGATTGAAGTTCTTTCTCTTTTTTAGTGACTTGAAGCCTCTTGCTTTTGACTTCAGCAGCTTTTGTATTCGTTAAAGAAAGTTGCTCTTCATGTTTCTCAATGTTCATCATTGAAAGTGCTGCTGCACCACCAATGGAAACTAGTGCGAGGATGTATAGTATAAGTTTCATAGTCTTTTAAATGTTGTATTTAATGTTGGTGGTTGAAATTAGTTAGCGGTTACCTTTTTAGGTGCTCCATTAGCAGCTGGTGCTCCTGGAGCAGGCTTAGCTGGTTTAGCTGGCTCAGCGGTGGCTTCTGCCACTACTTTATCACCTGCTCTGAGGTAAACATCGTCACCTACTGATTCTCTGAGAATGTCAGCAGCTGCGCGGTTTGGCTCAACTGTAGTTACCTTTAGTTTAGCGACAACTTCATCACCTCTCACTACAGCGAGTGTCGATCCTGGCACAACACCTTGAATGTCTCCACCGTTCAGTGTTACGAATCCCCAAGATGAGTAAACAGTCTTGATGCTTGTGTTGAGGCTTGGCTGTGATTTACCAGAAGTTTCAAATTCTACACGCTTCTCATTCACGGCGATTGATGCCTGCGTGTCAGATTTAGCTTGCTTGAGATTATTCAGCGTGGCGTTACCCTGCTCAATTTCTGCATTGAGTGCAGCGATGTCAGATCTGAGACCTTTGATTTTAGGAACGAGTGCTCGCACACCTCCTACTTTATCCATCACATCATTGGCTGCTTTCACTTCTGCTTCTAGCTGAGTCTTCTTAGACTGCTTTTGAGAGATCTCAGATTTAATAGCTGAAATTTTAGTTTCTAATGCAGCAATCTCCTCTGAGAGTCCTTCATTAGCTTTCATGAGCACTTTCTTGGCATCAATGGCCGCCTGCCACTCAGTGGTCCGCGTCTTGAGCATACCCACTTCTCGTTTGAAGTTAGTCTCCTCTTTCTGCCTTGCAGCAATTTGCTTTTCGTATTCCGTTTGGTTCTTGTATCCGATCCATGCAGAGATGGCGAGGACTAGCGCTGTTAGTGTTCCAAATAATATGGGCATAGTTTCTTAATGTTTGGGATTAATCGTTTTCAGTGTGTAATTTAACACTAGCTAAGAAAACCCCGCTTCGACAACCCTAAAGTTCACTCATTTCCACCATTTCTTTACAAAGCCCCATTCTTCTCCCACATTCCCCGCATTCATGAAGACTATAAAACGCATTTTTTCCTACTACGGACGCTACCCCAAACTAGCTAGTGCACAGCTACTTTGCGCTATTTTAATGACCGCTATGCTACCCATTTTTTCGGAGATGTCTGGGCGGATATTTAAGAACGTGATCAGTGAGCACCAAAAGGTAGAAAAAACTACGGATGTACTCAATACCATACAAAACACGTCAGTGACTGACGAAAATTCCAAAGAAGTCATCATGGAAAAGCTCTCTGAAAAATTGCCTGATATGCAATCTGACGACTACAAAGAGAACAATTCATCTGATTTGCTCATCTACACGCTCATCGCTCTAGCGTCATTTTTTGGTAGAGATTTATTTAATTGCCTACGTATTCTAATCAACAATGTCTTTGAGCAGAAAGCGATCTTTGATCTGCGCTCGGAACTGTATTCTAAGCTCCAACGGTTACCACTGAAGTGGTTCGACACCCGCCGCACTGGAGACATCATGACGCGAGTGGCGGAGGATGTTCCCGCGATGGAGCGTTTACTTATCGATGGTGTGGAGCAGGGTCTGGTGGCAGTGTTACAGATCTGTGGTGTGGCAGCATTTCTTATCTGGAAGGATCCCGTGCTGGGACTCACCGCTCTCGCCCCCATGCCGATCCTCGCGATTGGTGCCTACATTTACACCAAGAATGCCAGAGATAGACACCGCGATGTGAAAAAATACACTGGTGACATGAACTCACTACTCAGCGACAATATATCGGGTATCCGCCAAATCAAATCCTACGCTGCTGAGCACGAGGAGAAAAAACGTTTCAACGGACTCTCTAACAAGGTTCGCCAAGCCACCCTCAAGGTCATGAAATACTGGGCATTCTACTCCCCTTCCATGAGCTTTGTGAACTCGCTCGGTTACGTTCTCGTCCTCGGTGTAGGTGGCTACCGCATCATCAATGATCCAGCGGTTGGCACAGAAATCTACCTGGTATTTTTCACCATCATTTGGGCGCTATATGAGCCTATTGGCAGACTGCACGGGCTAAACCAAATGGCACTGTCATCGAAGGCTGCTGCTGAGCGTGTGTTTGAAATCCTAGACACTCCTAATGAGATACACGCAGAAGAAGGAGAAGCTCTAACAACTCCTGTTAGAGGAGAAGTAAAGTTCTCTAACATGTCATTCACTTATGATAAAGATGCAGAGGGTGATACTACTCCAGCCACTTTAAAAAACATCACCTTCACTGCGAAGCCAGGAGAAACCATCGCGCTCGTGGGCACCACAGGAGCAGGAAAATCCACGCTCGTGAATCTTCTAACAAGATTTTACGAATATGATGAAGGCTCTATCACCATCGATGGCAAGGAACTCAACACCATTAATAAAACATCGCTCAGAAACAGCATCGCTTACGTAACTCAGGATGCATTTCTATTTAATGGAACCGTCCGCGAGAACATGATCCTAGGAAAGCGCGATGCCACAGATGAGGAACTCTGGATAGCACTAGAAGCAGCCAATGCAGCACAATACGTGAAGGCTCTCCCAGAGCAACTTGATACCAACGTAGGCGAGCGTGGTGTGAAACTCTCTGGTGGTGAGAAACAACGCCTCTCCATCGCGCGTGCACTTCTCAAAAACCAGCCAATCTTGATCCTCGATGAAGCCACCGCCAGCGTTGACTCCAAGACCGAGAAGCTCATCCAAGATGCGCTGGATAACCTCATGTCCTCGCGCACCGCGTTTGTCATCGCGCACCGTCTCTCTACTATTCAGAATGCGGACTGCATCTATGTGTTAGACCACGGAGAAGTCATTGAAAAAGGCACCCACTCAGAACTGCTAAAACTCAATGGGAAATACGCCGCACTCTCCAAGCAGTCATTTCTTGAACAGCATTAATGAAAAAACTCGCTCACCTGCTAATGAAGTGAGCGAGTTGTTAGATTTTGTTAGAAAACTTACCTCTGCAAATACGAGGCTATTTCTTTTCGGGTTTTAGTTCCTTAATCTCTATTTTTCTAAACTCAATTGGAGCAGTTTCTGACTGGATAGAAATGGTACCACCTTCGAGAAGGGTGCCATTATCTAACTGAGGCTTTTTGTATTCGATCACTACCTTTCCATCCTGCTTATGGCGGATGACCTCGCTTCCTCTGACTTCTATCTCCACTGTCACCCACTCATCGCCACGGTTTGTCGGTCCTTTAGCGTTGATCACATGTGCCTTAGTTAGTTTGCCATTGACCTCTAGTTGAGTTCCAGGTGTGCAGATATTGAGATTTCCACGCTCACCTTTTTCTTTTCCACCAAGAAGCTGCACTTCGATAGAATTTGGGAAATCTTGGTTCTTTTTCATAGACTCAGCAGTTTGTCCATGGATCATGAAGCCATTATTTCTCCATGCCCAACCTGGTCCATTCTTCACTTGCTCACCTACGAAACGATACTCAGCGCGTAGCACATAATGTGAGAATGACTTCTCGTAAAACAAGTGCCCAAAGTTCCCATCCCAGTCACCATACTCAGAGTAATCTACGATGAGTTTTCCATCCTTGACCTTAAAGACATTCTTGAAATTCACACCAGCCTCAGATCCCTTAAACTTAGGAGTCCAACCAGTGAGATCTTTCCCATTAAACATCTGAACCCACTCAGATTTTTTTGCCGCTTCAGCAGATTTTTCAGCTCCATCCTTAGTCTCAGCATCCTTGCATGAGGCAAATGAAAACGTGAGAAAACTGGCTGCTACAGTGAGTGGGACGACAGGTATAAATGTATTATTTTTCAACATACCTAACTACTAGCACCGAGCACACCTGAGCGCAAACGGAAAACCGTTGATTCACGAAAAATGACTAGATAGCCAGATGAATAGCTTACCCGCGTCTCGCTTGCACGGCTTGTGATAGCTCGAACAATACATCCTCAGTCGCTTCCCAACCGATGCATTGGTCCGTGACTGATTGGCCGTAGGTCATCTGGTCCAGGTCACTGTTCAGCTTTTGCGCGCCTTCTACGAGATGAGATTCTATCATCACAGCTGCCACCGCCTTTGAGCCATTAGCTATCTGACCGCAGAGATCAGAAACTACACCCGGCTGATTGCGGTAGTCTTTCTTAGAATTTCCGTGTGAGCAATCCACCATCATCTGCTCTGGTAGGCCCTTTGCCTTGAGCTGATCTGCGACTTCATTCACTGAGTCCGCGTCAAAATTTGGTCCCTGAGAAGATCCGCGCAGGATGATATGACAGGCATCATTTCCAGTAGTCGTCACGATGGCAGACACGCCTTCCTTGGTCACCGAGAGAAAATGATGAGACCCCTGAGCTGCTTGAATAGCATCCAGTGCGATCTGGATACTCCCACCAGTTCCATTTTTAAAACCAACAGGCATTGACAAGCCAGAAGCCAACTCGCGGTGAATCTGTGACTCCGTAGTGCGCGCTCCGATAGCACCGTAAGTGATCAGGTCTGCCACATATTGTGGTGAAATTGTGTCTAGAAATTCCGTAGCAGAAGGCACACCCATTTCATTGAGCTCTAACAGAAGCTCACGCGCAATGCGCAATCCACGGTTAATGTCAAAAGAATCATCAAGATGCGGATCATTGATCAGCCCCTTCCAGCCCACAGTCGTGCGTGGCTTCTCGAAGTAAACTCGCATCACGATCTGGAGATCATCTTTATATTTATCCACTAGCGGCTTCAGCCTCTCTGCATACTCGATAGCCGCCTTAGGATCATGGATAGAACAAGGTCCCACCACCACTAGCACCCGATCATCAGAACCGTTCATGATGTTCTCACTCACTTCACGTGCGGCAGACACCACCTCGCTAGCCTTTTCAGAAATGGGCAGGTAGTAAGAAAGAACCGCTGGTGAAATCAATGGATCTAGCTTGCCTATTCTTACGTCGTCAGTTTGTGAAATACTCATGCCTCTAAATCTCCACGCCTCACGTGTACTTGCAAGCTATTAGTCACGAATCTCGAAATAAACTCCTACTCAGCCCGCGTTCTAGCCCGCGTTCATTGACATTTTAAAATCACACTTTACAACTCATCCCATGCAAACTCTATCAGAAATTCACCTCTGGCATGACATCACCCCACGATCTGGGGCAGTGAACATGGCAGTCGATCAGCTTCTGTTAGAAAATATTTCTGATCTCCCCATCTTGAGGTTTTATAAATGGGATCGTCCCTCTATCAGCTTCGGTTATTTTGAATCTCTAGCAACCGCGCGCACCACATTTAGTGATAAGAATTTAGACTTCATCCGCCGCTGGACTGGTGGCGGAATAGTAGATCACCGCATCGACCTCACCTACACGCTCGCCATTCCGCGTAGCCATCCGTGGGCTACGCTACGAGGCGCAGAAAGCTACCGCATCATCCATGAGGCAGTAGCCGCCGCGCTCAATGAATGCGACATTTCTTGCACGCTTATCTCCGAGGACAGTGGCGATGGATCTGCCGCTTGTTTCACTAATCCCGTCGCCTACGACATCGTCACCCCAACTGGTCAAAAACTAGCTGGCGCAGGACAAAAACGCACCCGCCACGGACTCCTCCACCAAGGTTCCGTCATCGGCATAGAGGATAAGGAAAGATGGCTGGAATCATTCGTCAATTTTCTATCAAAATCAACTACCACATGGACTCCAGAGGTAAGTTTTTTTCAACGCGCAAATGAGCTAGCTACAGCACGCTACGGCACCCAAGCATGGCTGGAGAAAAGACTATAACAAACATCACTCCAACACATACTCTAACAGCAGACTCTGAAACGTAGAATAAAAGTGACTGCGAATCACTGCGGAGCGTTTCGCATCGCTAATCTCACCGAGATCATCTAGATCTATAAATTCATCTAGCTCACTAATCTGGAATAAATGCTCCAGCGTCATGCGCGCTTGATTGATAGCACCATACCAGACTGGCGCTTCCTCCTTAGAAATAAAAATAGAACCCGCGTGCTCCTCATCCATGGGTGCTGCTGAGATAGCGCGTGATACGTGAGTGACCTGATCAGAAAACTGGCTACGGATATCTGGCGCCACAAACTCTTCCCAGTCCGGATCTTTAGGCATTTTCTCAGAGAGTCTCTCATAGAGCGGAGCACCTGGGAGACTGGCCGCATCTGCACAGATAGCATCCAGCACCATCCAGTCTTCTAGCGAGTCGGCATCTATTCTAAGACCACCTTGTAATGTGGGAGCGAGCTTCATGATTCTTGTTCGAGTGAGGCTTTGAGTTGAAATGAATGGAGCTGCTGGACGTAAAATTCTGCCTTTTCCTTCTCACCAGACCACACCAGCGAGCGTCCCTTCTGGTGGACCTGCTTCATCAGCACGGTCGCCTTTTCCTCTGAGTAACCGAAGACTTTTTTAAACACCATCGTCACATACTGCATCAGATTCACAGGATCATCATAAACGATCACCGTCCATGGCAGTGATGTCTTATTCTTGGTTCTGGTTTTAATCTCAGTAGAAGTTCCAGATTTTATTTCGTGGGCTAACATTTGCGTGACTATGCAGGGGATTCAGTAAATTTTCAACCGATATTTGCAGAATACTCGGCAAGCACTAACAGAATGCACAAGACCATCAGCCAGTTCTATGGCTAGGATGCGCTCATGCAGAATAGCTCAGGGAAAATCATCATCGTAGGAGGCGGAGTCATCGGGCTATGCACAGCGTATTATGCGATTCAGCGCGGGCTAAATGTCACCGTTCTGGACAGAGATCCTGAGACTGAAAAAGGCTGCTCATTTGGCAATGCCGGGATGGTGGTGCCAAGTCACTTCATCCCACTAGCAGCACCCGGAATGATCGCCAAAGGAATGCGCTGGATGATGAACCCAGAAAGCCCCTTTTACGTCAAACCTAGACTCAACTGGGACCTGATGAAATGGGGCATCCAGTTCTGGAAACATGCGAACGAAAAGCACACGGAGGCGGTGAAAGGTCTGCTCACAGAGCTCAGCCTTGAGAGCAGAAAACTCTTCTCAGGACTCGCTGAAAAAGAAGACTTCAGCCTAATAAAACGCGGACTCCTCATGCTCTGCAAAACCCAGAAAGGACTCGATGCTGAATCCTCCGTTGCAGCGATGGCAAACGAGCTTGGCATCCGTGCAGAAGTCTGTGACTCCGCCCGCGTTTCTCAGCTAGACCCAGGCATCGAGATGGATGTTGCTGGCGGTGTCTGGTTCGAGCAAGACTGCCACCTAGACCCTAACAAATTCATGCATGTTCTGCGGCGGCAAATCATCAACGCTGGAGGCGAAATCCGCTATCAAACGGAAGTCACCGACTACCTCATGAAAGGCGGTGAAGTCACAGGAGTAAAGCTAACTGACGGAGAAGAAATCACCGCCTCAAAAATAGTCATGGCATGTGGCGCATGGTCACCCGCAATGACCCAGAAACTCGGTAAAAAACTCTGCATGCAATCAGGAAAAGGCTACTCACTCACACTCAAGAACCCTGCCCAGCTTCCCGAGCTATGCAGCATTTTCGCAGAAGCAAAAGTCGCCGTCACCCCCATCGGAGACACGCTAAGGTTCGCCGGCACCATGGAGATAGGCGGCAACAACCTAGACATCAATCCTCGCCGCGTTCGAGGCATCATCAAGAGCGTCAAAGAATATTTCCCGCAGTTCTGCGATGAAGATTTCTCTGAAGTAAAACCCTGGGCTGGACTCCGCCCCTGCACCCCAGACGGCGTCCCCTACATAGGAAAAATGCCAGATCACGAAAACGTCATCGTAGCCACCGGACACGCCATGATGGGGCTCAGTCTCGGACCAGTGACAGGACAACTAGTGGCTAAAATATTAGACCAAAACAGCGAGCCTGATCAACGACTAGGGGTAAGGTTTTAAGACCAATCTGCAAAACTGAACACAAACAAAACTAAGCCTCTATGTTTTTTCAAAAGCTTCATGAATAGATCCAGATTTAATATTTTTAATGGTTTGCACTCTTCCAGATGGCCAAATGATCTTAAGCTCACTTATAGAAGTGGCGTCACCTATTCCGATATGTATGGTGCTGGAGTTTTGTGCAGCCATGCCGGCACCGCAATGATGCTCACGATAAAGGATGATGCCATTGTTTAGAGTGGCGATAACCTTCGCTCCGTAGCCATCACGGTTAGAAAGCGTAGTAGAAGGTTTAGCACTCGTATTACCGCCAACTAGTTTGAGTTTCACATAGTTCCTTTGCTTCTTTATGCTGTCTCCTATCTCATTGCGTAGGAGTTGAAGTTGGGGTGCATTTGCACTGGCAAGAGCCACGTCTAGCCATCCGTCTTGATCATAATCTAGGTAAGCAAATGTGCGCCCATCAGAAACTAAGTCTAGTCCAGATATCGCAGAAACATTTTCAAAAGAATTTCCTCCACGATTTAAATACAGACTATCTCGTTCATTTCCACTGAATGAATTTGAGACCGGGTTTCCGTTCTTGTCCGTGTCAAAAAAATCAAGTTTCCCAGATGAGAGCCATTCCTTAGAATAAACAAAATCCTTGTCTTTATTAGGGTCCGTGCGCACGACCGTGCGCCAAAAGCAACTTCAGAGATCTACTTCGGAAGCTACCGATTTAGGTGCGGTATAAAACCCGTTGGGAACATAAATATCCAGCCAGGCATCGTTATCAACATCAATAAACTGACCTCCAAATGCCCAGCTTCCCTGATCCAAAGGAAATTCTTTACTCTCACCTGCAAGTTGCTGGAATTTTCCGTCTCTCTGATTAAACAATAGATTTCCCCTTGCAGAAAAGTGCAGCCGATTATCTACATTTTCAAACCTAGAGAGAACACGATGTCCGGCTTTGGAATACATGTTGCTCACAAATAGATCTGGTTGCTGATCATTATCATAATCTCCCCAAGAGGCTCCCATTCCAAAACCTTTCATGTTGTCATTAGAGATCGCTTCAGAAACATCAGTAAAGCTAGGTATTCCACTCTCATCCCATCCATTATTACGTAAAAGAGAGTCTGGAGCAAAGTCATTACAAACATAAAGATCCAGGTCTCCATCTTTATCATAGTCAGCCCATGATCCCTGGTAGGAATTATGGTACTGATCGATGTCAGCGTTAGCAGGCGCTGGCTCAAATTTGCGTTCACCTCGGTTGATTAAAAGAAGATTCCTAGGTCCAGCCTGATCAAAATAGCGGTGCCCTTTAGCGAGCGCTGAATGCATAGCTGCATGCGTGTCTGGCGGGAGAAACCTATTGATCCAAGCCGGATTTTTCTGTGCTGCTGACCCATTAGGTCCATAGGTACATAGATAGATGTCTAGTAGCCCATCATTGTTGCAATCTGCTGCTGAAACGGAGGTCACTAGATAGGGTAGCTCTACCTTAGAGTCTTTGAAGTATCCGCCCTCATTCCAGAACAACTGACTACGCTCTAGACTTCTCCCTAGAAGAAGATCCGCGTCCCCATCATTGTCAAAATCCGCAAAGATTGCTGAGGTGCAGCATGCCAACACATCTAGGCCATAGTCTTCAGCCTTATCGATGAAATGCTCCCCTCCTTGGTTCACCCAGAGCTGGCAAGGTGCCCACAGTGACGTTACAAAAAGGTCATCCCAGCCGTCATTGTTGATATCAATCACGGACACCGATGGATGCTGGTAGTCTGACTCAAGCTTGAAATAAGAGCCATACTCAGTCTTTGGCAATCTTGTTTCATTCGTCTTAATAAACTCCACCAGCTTTTCTTCATGGAAGCTCCGTGTTGCTAGTTCATAGCCAGAAGGTGCACCTGGTTTAGCTCCTGATGATCTAAATAGATCTGACATGTGGTTTCTAAACATTAATGTTTCACCCCGCATTACCGTCATACTTTTCGTCTTCCATTGAACGATCCTCCAGCTATCCTCAGTTTTTTCCCAATCCACCGCTAGCTTTCCTTTCAAGCTCACTTGCTTGTTTGCGTGATCGATACCTTTAGCTCCGAATTTAAGTATGGAATGAAGTATTTTACCGTCTTCAGATGTTCCTGAAATAAAACCAAATGATGCATTAGAAACCGAGTATAATGAATCAAACAACGCACTCCAGAGACCAGTCTTTTCTATCTCAGCAAGTGTTAGTTCCTTAGGGGCAGAAATATTCCATTTCTCACGCGTAATTCCTATAGATACATCAACTAATTCATCCAGAGGGGCGGGGTCTAACAAATCTGTGACTATAAGTTTATCTGCGAACAAGACCCTGCTCTCAGGGCTGATGATTCGCTTGCTTTTAATGGATGCCCCAAGTTTCTTGGTGAGCGTGGTCACCTCTAACACAGCCTCCTCATCACGGACTAAGTCATGAATATCCCCTGCCTGTTTTTCCTTAGCGGAGTCATCCTTACTTCGGCACTGTGAGCATACTATGGCTATTGCGGCTAAAGAACTCATTCTGCCTGCGCACTTTAATATGTAGAAAACTAATGATCGACTATTCTTCACGAAGAAAAATTAAGAGAAAGTTGTCACGCTGTAAAGAACTGACACACCAATAAGCTAAAAAAATAATTCAAAAAAAGCCTACTTCTAATCAAAGAAGTAGGCTTAAAATTGAGTATGTTTGATCTCTCAAACGAAGTGCAATTACTTGCGACGACGTAGGATAAGAGCTAGTCCACCAAGGCCGAGAAGAGCTGTTGATGATGGCTCAGGAACTGCGATTGTATCGTTAGTCTTTAGTTCAAAGGGCATATCCCAATCACTAGTTGTTCCGTTAGCACGGTAGGTACGACCACCGGAATATGGGTTACCTGTGTCAAGCTCGAAACCTGCAGATGAAAGGTTAGCTGAATTACCAACTGTAGCAGCAACAGTATCAGTTGCTAGTACATAAGTATACTCAGTTCCTTTTGCGATTGCGTCAGTGCCGTCAAATGTCCATGTGAGTTGCTCATTACCAACCAAAGCAGACATGTCCACAGTAGTAGAAGAAACAGCTACGAGGTTACCGATTGTAGTAGGTACAGCAGATCCATCAACTGCGAATGCATCATAAACGTGGATGTAAACGCCATCAGGAGCACCACCTGAAGCAGAGCTTGAATACTGGAATGATAGCTCTTCAATATAAACAGTAGATGCGATTGATGCGTCAGCTGTGTCAGCACCTACATTCACTGTGATACTTTGACCGAAATTAGGTCCAGCTTGGTTGTTGTCATCAGCACCTGTAACAGTGCTGTATGAAGTGATGTACTGAGCAGCACTTGCTCCAAGTGTTGTTGCAGCGAGTGCTGCGATTGTGTATTTTAATTTCATAATTATAATTTTTTGTTAGTTTGTTATTCTGAATAAGTAGAAAAATAACGTTATTTCTTCCACCTTTCTGATTATTCATAATTCTCATCATCCGCCCAACCTTTTTATGTGGTCGTCTAATAAAACCAGTCACCAGACAAAACTAATACCATTTGCACAAGAAATTAGGAAACTAGATTGGTGGATGAATGGATACCGACTTTAGAGAACAACTGCCCTCCCTAGCTTGATCTCCCTGTGATAGAGAAGCTGGGCTAAAGGAATGACCTTATGCCAATCTGCAAAACAAAGATACACCAGGCTGTTTTTCTAATTGCAAAGCACAATTTTAAAACAATAAAAATAAACACTATCGTCTCTTTTGTTTCAAAGACTCCTGCTCTTCACTGCCTCTATATAATCACTCGCCGCACGCTTCGTCTCCCCTGCTACATCTGCACGGACAGTTGCGAATGGCGGGACGAACCATGGGTAGGCGCCTACAACGTCTGTGATCACCGCTATTTCGCCATCGCAGTTTCCTGTGCCGCAGCCTATTCCTATCGTAGGAATTTCTAGTGCATCGGTGATCTTAGCGGCAGATTTTCCAACCACACTTTCTAGCACGATGGCGAAGCATCCCGCTTCTTGGAGTGCCAAGCAGCCTTCGATAATCGCATCCACCTCTCCCTCAGACTTCCCTTTCTTCTTGTAGCCACCTTCCTCAAGAACACGCTGAGGCAGCATCCCCATGTGCCCAAATACCGGGATTCCAGCATCCACGATGGCTTTCACTTTTTTGATCTGTTTCAGCCCGCCTTCCAGCTTCACGGCATCCGCTCCAGATGCGATGAGACGCTTAGCATTAGCCAGAGCCTCAGACGGTGTGTCATAGGAATGGATGGGTAAATCACCAACGACCAACGCATTTTCTACCCCACGCGCCACCGCTGCTGTGTGATGCAGCATGTGCTCCATCGTAACGTGTGTGGTGTCTGGAAATCCTAGAACGACCATTCCGAGAGAGTCACCCACTAAGATGAGATCCACTCCGGCTTCGTCTAAAAGCTTACCTGTAGCGAAGTCATAACCCGTCAGACAGCTCACTGGTTTGCTCCCTTTCATGGATTTTATTCGGTTGGCTTTATTGATAGATTTCATGATGTTTGAGTAGGTTACACTACCACGTGCCTTGCACAAGGTTAAGCGGCGGTTCATCTGTTTCTAAATGGCGGAGATGTTCAGATATGGAAACATCATCGCCAGGAAGAATGAGGTTAGGACGGATGTCATTGAGTGGTTGCAGCACGAAACGCCTATGGATGAGCCTCTGATGCGGAATGGTGAGGATTTCATCCTTGATCACATCACTCCCAAAATAGAGGATATCCACATCGATAATCCGTGGCGCATTCCTCTCATACACAGACTCCCTACCTAGGTGAAATTCCACCCCTTGCGTCTTCGTAAGCAGCTCGTATGGCTTGCCAATGTAGTCGATCTCTAGAACAGTATTATAGAAATCTGGTGAGCCTTCTCGGCAGTCCACTGGCTCGGATTGGTAAATGGGAGCTTGCAGGTAAAGCGAGTCTGGATCCACTAGCGCGCGCAACATATCACGCGCATCACGAAGATGCGTGAGACGATTCCCTAGGTTAGTCCCCAGCGCTATACCTACTCTTGTTGCCATTTGTTAGAAATTTACTTTAAACCCAAAACATCCTGCATATCATAGAGTCCAGCAGGTTTATCCTGTAGCCAGACAGCCGCCTGCACCGCTCCACTCGCAAAGGTCATCCTGCTGCTCGCCTTATGCGTGAGCTCCACTCGCTCACCATCCGCAGCAAACATCACCGTGTGATCTCCCACCACATCACCACCGCGCAGCGTGTGCATACCTATTTCCTTAGATGGCCGCGCTCCGATGTTTCCCACACGCCCGTGCGCCACGTCATCCTCATAGGAAGTGTTAGTCTCCTCATTTAGAATCTCTAACAGAGTGCGCGCGGTTCCAGATGGTGCGTCTATTTTATGATGATGATGCATCTCCACTACCTCGATATCAAACCGATCATTCCCCAGAATACCTGCCGCTTTACGAGTCAGCCAGAAAAGAGTATTTACCCCCACGCTGAAGTTGGAAGCAAACACAATAGGCAGCGTCTCGGCTGCCTTAGAAATGATCGCCTTCTCCTCATCCGTGTGCCCCGTAGTCCCGATGACCAGCGGAGTATTGCTAGCAAGTGCCGCCTCCACCACGCTCTTCGTAAATGAATGCACCGTAAAATCAATCGCCGCATCCACTCCATCAAACGCAGAGTTCAGATCCTCCCCCGCATCATGTGTACCTCCCAGCTCTGATTGTGGATTCAGCTCAGTAGCCTCAATAAGCGTCTGCCCCATCCGTCCAGATTTCCCAGTAATCAAAAGTTTCGTCATGCCCAAGGAATAAATGATTTCCCCCGATAGTAAATGCCATAGTTTTAGAATCTTGCTATCACTGAGAAGATCGGTAGTTTATCTGTCATGCTCACTCGACTTTTCTGGCTCTGGACCATTCTAGGTGTCATCATTGCTTGGTTTTACCCGCCCTCTATGACTTGGTTTGTGAAGGGGAAAATCAACCTCTTCGGAGCGGAAGTGAGATTACTTTCGCTAGGACTCGGAGTCATCATGCTCGGCATGGGCATGACGCTTACGTTTGAGAACTTTAAGGAAGTGCTCAGGACTCCACGTTCTATTTTCATCGGCATCCTCGCACAATTTCTGGTCATGCCATTCATCGGCTGGAGTATCGCCACTCTTTTCGCGCTACCACCCGAGCTGAAGCTCGGCATCATTCTCGTGTCCTGCTGCCCTGGCGGCACTGCTAGTAACGTGGTCTGCTTTCTCGCCAGAGCAAACGTAGCCCTCTCCGTACTCATCACCATGTGCTCCACCCTCATCGCAGTGGTGATGACTCCCCTCTTAACTAAGTTCTATGCCAGCGCTATTCTAAAAGTAGATTCCGCCGCCATGATCCAGTCGATGCTGACTGTGGTTCTACTTCCCGTTCTCGGCGGATTATTGCTAAATCATTTCTTCCGCAACAAACTGACCATTGCTAAGCAAATCTCGCCAGTCATCGCGATTCTGGTAATCGTCCTCATCGTGGGTGGCGTGGTAGGACTCACGAAGCCTAACATTATCAAATACTACAGCACCTTACTCCCCGCTGTTTTTATCGTCCACATACTTGGTTTCGCCGCTGGATACTACATCGCGAAGCTCTTGAAACTTAGCAGCAGAGACACCCGCACCATTTCTATAGAGGTAGGAATGCAGAACTCCGGGCTAGGCTCCCAGCTCGCCACTAAACATTTCACCATCCTAGCAGCCACCCCTTGTGCTATCTCAGCACTTTACCACTGCCTTATAGGAAGTGCGCTGGCGGCGTATTGGTCTAGAAAGCAAGAAAGCAGCGGTGATATTACTTTCGAATCATGACTCGGTCACCTACTTTACCATAGTAGAAAAAGAACTTAGCACTGCTCATAGGAAGGCGGATTCATCCATGCTGCAAAAAAGACCTGCAAAATAAGACCTCTCCATCTATTGCAATGGTAAAAAAAAACCATCACCCCATCCCCCAACCCAAGCTCCACTCCATCATGCCGGTTCCGTGCTTTCCGTGCCTTCCGCCTGTCCCGCGAACGCGGTAATGGTCAATAAACCATCAACCCAAGCACTCAACTCAAGGTTTCATCGTCCACCACATTCGTGAAAATTCGTGCAGATTCGTGGTAAAAAAAATCCACCAACCCCTTAACATTTACCATCTATCATCTAGCATGCAGTCATTTCCACCACAATGAAACACAACCCAAGAAAAAATCTG
>CAKZMG010000259.1 GCA_937128235.1 uncultured Verrucomicrobiales bacterium | reverse complement strand
ACGTTTACCATCATGTTCTCACCGAGATCACCACGGATAGTTCCAGCTGGTGCTTCTTCTGAGTTTGTAGGTCCGAGTAGGTCACGCACTACGGCAATAGCATTGTCACCCTCAAGCGCGAGCGCTACCACTGGTGTGCGCTGCATGAACTCAACGATCTCTGGGAAGAACGGCTTGTCCGCTACATGTGAGTAGTGCTCTGTGAGGAGTTCATTGCTGAGTGTCATCATCTTGATGCCACGCACTGTGAGTCCCTTGTCTTGGAATCTGCCAAGTACGGTTCCTGAAAGGTTTTTTGCAACGCAATCAGGCTTCAATAGAATAAGTGTGGTTTCAGTTGCCATGCGCACGAAGTAAACGGTCATTGAGCTTGTGGCAAGCTTATTTGACATCCTCTATCATTTCAACTCAGCTCAAACGATACTTCTGTAATCTGCTATTTGGTTTATCTGGAATGGTGCGTTCAATAAGTCCAATTTCAAGAGCAGGGTTTAAGTAGTTTTTACGGAAAGTGGGGCGGTGGTTGAGGCCTAGTTGACTCATGCACTCAGTAGCACTTTTTGGGCTGTTTTTGAGCAGAGCTAAAAGGGATTTGACTTGGTCGCTGACTTGATCGCTGACTTGGTCGGTTGAATGAGTTTGATTCAGAACTTGGAGTAGCAAATTTAATATAAATACAATGAATTTAGAGGAGTCCGCAGTTTTATCGCAGAGTGCTAAAACGTCATAATATTCTTGTTGGTTTCTACGGATGAGATCTTCCACAGGTAAGTAGGCAAGCGGAGCTTTCCATTCACTAAGAATCAGTGTCTGCCATAACCTGCCGATCCTTCCATTTCCATCTGCAAACGGGTGGATAAATTCAAATTCATAATGAAACACACAGCTAGCAATGAGTGGGTGAACATCAGTGGCTTTGAGCCATAATAAAAGGTCATTTATCAGTCCTTTAACCATCGATGCCGGTGGAGCCATGTGAACAATAGTTTCACCCTTAGCTATTCCTACCCCTCCTGTTCTTAGAACTCCGGGATGATCCACTAATTTATCCATCATCAGCGCGTGAGCGTTTAGCAGGTGATTTAGCTTAAATGATTTCCATTCATCAAGCTTTTCATAGGCATTAAATGCATTTTTTACTTCTTGGATTTCCTTCGCGGGACCAAGCACATGCTTGCCATTCAGGACGGCTGTAACCTGTTCTAGACTCAGAGTATTATTCTCAATAGCCAATGAGGCATGAATGCTCTTGATACGGTTTTCACGCCTAAGCATAGGAGTAGATTGCTCAGTATCACCAAGCCCCATACTACCAACTTTCTCCGCAATCTCAGCGACGAGATCGATAATGCTAGGAGTGATAGTGAATGGCGGTGCTTCCATGCTCCAAGCATTTCAGTTTTTGCTGGATCAGTCGAGAGTTAGTGTGTGGTTTTGTAGTTCTTCGGGGATTAGCAGAGTTGTGTGCTTAGTAATTTTCGCCAAGAGCCTTTACGGGGTTTACAATAGGGTGGAAATCACGTAGCTAGTTGGCATGGCAGATGCGGTTCAGGATAAAGGGACGAAGAGAGAAAAAGGCAAGGCTGGGAAAAGTCTGAAGGATGCGATGGGGCTGTATGGCTACATGGATCGTTATAAGCATATTTTCATCCCCTCGCTAGTCGCTCTCTACACTACTGCCGCGCTCTCGTTGGCGTTTCCTTATTTCCTGTCTAAGCTGATCGGACGCTCAATGGCTCCTGGAGGTGATGGTGTGGCGAGAGCTTCTGAGGCGGAAATTATAGCTAATGTGAACGGAATTGTTCTCTGGCTAGTTGGTGCTCTGCTTCTCCAATCTTTTATCACGTATTGGAGAGTCCGCGGATTCATTAACTCCGGCGAAGGTGCTCTGAATGAAATCCGCCGCGCATTGTTCGGTAGAATGGTCAGGTTGCCGATGAATTATCTCACAGAAAAACGCTCTGGCGAACTCAGCTCACGGATCGCTGGTGACCTCGCTATCATGCGCGAGACGCTGATCACAACGGTGCCTAAATTTGGCAGAATGATCGTGACCTTGATCGGTGGTTTGATCGTGATTTTCATCTGCTCATGGAAACTATCACTTATTATGCTGGGTAGTGTGCCTGTGGTGGTGCTGGCGATTGCGGTCTTTGGGAAGAAGATCAAAAACTACTCGAAAGCAACGCAAGATGCGCTCGCTGATACCAACATCGTAGTAGAGGAAACCATCATGGGAATCTATGACACCAAGGCATTTTGTAATGAGGAATATGAAGAGAAACGCTACGATTCTGCACTAGAAAAATTCCTAGGCATCACCATCAGTGGCGCGAAGGCGAGAGCTGCATTTATCAGTTTCATCATTCTCGTGTTATTCAGCACGGTGGCATTCATCGTCTGGTATGGTGCGCAGATGCTGGCAAAAGATCAGATCGATATTGAGAACTACATCCGCTTCATTCTCTTCAGTGTCTTCGTGGCGGCATCACTAGGATCTGTGCCAGAAATCATGAGCCAGCTCCAGATCACCTCAGGCGCCACAGAGAGAATCCGTGACCTCATTGATGAGGAAATGGAAGTAAACTATGAGTCTCAATCAGATGCTGATTTAGTAGGAAGTATCACTGCTGAGAATCTAAGCTTTGCCTATCCATCACGTCCAGATGGTCAGGTGCTAAATGGCGTGGATTTCCACGTGGAGACTGGTGAGCGAGTGGCGATAGTGGGACCGAGTGGGGGAGGGAAATCCACCATCTTCTCACTTCTGTTAGGCTTCTATCAGGGACATGTGGGGGAGCTGAAATTTGATGGGAAACCAATCTCAGAAATAGGTCTCAAGAATCTGCGCAGCTCCATCGCGGTGGTGCCGCAGGAGGTGTTGCTCTTCGGTGGGAGTATAGAAGAAAATATCGCATATGGTAAGCCTGGGTCTAGCAAGGAAGAGATCATAGAGGCCGCGAAGCAGGCGAATGCGCATGAGTTTATCCAAGAGTTTGAGACTGGCTATGAAACGACAGTGGGACCAAGGGGGATCAAGCTCAGTGGAGGTCAGCGTCAGCGTATTGCCATAGCGAGAGCTATCCTGGCAGATCCTAAAATCTTACTTCTCGATGAGGCGACTAGCGCGCTAGATTCTGAGAGCGAGCGCTTGGTGCAATCTGCTCTGGATACACTCATGCAAGGTAGAACCAGCATGATCATTGCTCATAGACTCAGCACGGTTAGAGATGCAGATCGCATCCTAGTTCTCCAGCACGGTAAGATAGTAGAAAGTGGTAGCCATGATGAACTCATGGCGCACAATGGAACCTATAAATTGCTCGCAGAAACTCAGTTTGGAAGTTAAATTTTATCATCATGCCTGTAGAAGAACAACTTGAAGAAATCACCGATATCGCCTGTGAATGCTGTGGATTTAAAACGGTCTATTCCTCTGGCTTCGTATTCCTAGATGACGAGGAAAACCAAGATGACATGGAATACATCGCCCGCTGGACGGATGGCAAAGGCGATCACGGAGTTGCGTTTCTCGTTTACATAGAAACCTTCCAGAAATACGCCAGCGTGGTATTTGATTTTGATCAGCACGCTTTCACAGTGATCAATCCATCCGATAATGACTGGGGCGATGTGGAGGAATCCGAGCTGTTAGAGCGTGACCAAATCATCGGCACCTATCACGCTGACATGCTATTTAAAGCGCTCGACGAGATATGGCTCTGCGATAAATCCATCAACAAATTCGCAGAAATGGTGATGATCGATACCGGAGAGGTGTAGAGGTAAGTTTTACTCTTGAGTGACATTTAGTCTGAAGAATCCCTTATTCACAGGGTTAGCAGGAGGGTTCACGAGTGTGGCTTTAGCAGTGTGCCAGCCTTCTGCCAGATACTCAGGAGCGGAGTGTTCTACGATTACTGTCGAGCCTGAGTTCCAGCTGTTAGAGGTGAGGTCGAGAGAGTATTCTAGTTTGTAAATAATATCTTCTATCTTGTAGTCGATCCCAATATCGCCATCACCACCATTACGCTGTGGCCAGGTGAGGAGGAAATTATCTCCATCAGGAGTAATCGTCAGCGGATAGCCATGGTTCGTTTTATTCGGATCAGTACCAAGGGCGAACTCCACAAAGTTTTTTATCCCATCACCATCTGGGTCTGCGTTTTCTCCAGACTTTTGTGGGTCATTGAGTTCTGCTGGAGTGAAATTATCTTTAGCCCATTGGATATAAAGTGGGTTTACTTTAGCACCTTCTTTTGCTGCATCATCAGCTGTCAGAGCGCGCGTCCAGATTTTCATTTCATCGATGAGTACATTTTCATCTGGGTTGAAATTTAAATTTCCATCAACTCCAATCGCAATAGGAAAAGCGGTATCAATAGTTCCCGCACCGGCAATAGAGGTAGTGCCTAAGAGGACTCCGTCTTGGTAGAAGCTGGTATTACCATCACGATCATGTGATGCCAAGATATGATGCCAATTTCCATCACGGATAGTACCGCCATTATCGAAATCATCTCTCCCAGCCATATTGCCCTTGAGATTCCACTGCCAGGCAGGACCATTATTTTGACCGGCAATGATCCAGCCTTGATTTCCTCCTGAACTCCAGTTTTTGTTAGAGATGAATGACGGATCTCCACTCCATTGGTCTGGAGCATTCAACCAGAATCCTACGGTGAAATCTTGGTTGGCTCCGAAGAGAAGTCCGCCAGTCTGCGGGACTGTGAAGTATTTTCCGTTTCCTATGACAGCCGCATCACCTTTAAATCCAGTCTGATACATAGCTCCACCTACAGCAGTAGCATCATGGTTGTTTGCAGTAGAATCTAAGGTAGAGTTATCAAAGGTCAGATGCATTTCTAAATCAGAAATAACGTCACCACCAGCCCCAGTTGCTGATGATCCCAGAGTAATGTTATCTGTTAGAGATGGCTCACTAGATCCAGTGAAGCGGATTTCATAGCTAAATGAGGTAGGAGTATTAGAGGGAAAAGTAGGGGAATCCGTGTAGTTTCTCGCTGAAATGGGGAGCGTGGCAATGCTAGCTCCATCACGCAAAATTTCGAATCCTGTTAGATTAGCGATTCCACTATTAGGAATCGTCCAGTTTAAAATAGCGTGCTTGCCAGCTTTCTCAATCGCTAGTGTTGGGCGATTGATGCCAAAGGTTTCTTTTTCGATGCCCCAGGCAAGATTCAATGGGATTCCCAGATGATAGAGCGCTGTAGGAACGCATGCTGTCTGCGGTGCAGTAGCGGTAGAAACAACTCCATTTGGCGTATTTCCACCACTCACTAATACGAAGATAGTGCGCTCATCCACGCTCTGTCCGCCGTGACCGCTGTTGATTCCACCATGGTCTGTGGTAACGATAATGAGCCAGTCTTCTTGCGCATACTGTGGGCGCGCCTGCACTGCTGCCACTACATTTCCGATCAGTGCATCCACACCTTCGATCGCATTCGTGTAAGTGGGATTAGTGGCGGAATAACCAGAAGCATGACCTGCGTGATCCACATCATCGAAGTGTAAGAAAACTGCATCTGGGTTAGAATTTGTAATATCTGAGATGGCTTCACTTGCAACGAGAGCATCCGTGCCTACATCTTTCCTGAAGCTGAGAAATTCTGCTCCACCTACTTTAGAGCCTTCAACAATGTTCGTATCAATAGGTGTCCAGTGGATCACTGAGCTAAGGTGAGAAGTAGGAGTGGTTTCTTTGATCCTTCGCATAAAGTGCGGGTAGTTACCAAAGTTGCTGCCATTGAAATTATTGCTAGTGACACCATGTTTATCAGTCCAGACTCCTGTGAGCAGTGTAGACCAGCCAGGTCCACTGGACGTAGCTTGTTGGGTAGGAGTGCCTAGCACACCACCAGCAAAGGCATTGTAGGTAATGATTCCATTCGTAGCAAGAGCATCGATAGCTGGTGTGTTTGCAGCTTGAAGGCTATCGGGACGCACACCATCGATACCGATAAATAGAACCCTTCTGCCACCAAAGTCATTCGTAGTGCCTGGACCTGCGGCAAAAGTAGGAGCGATGCAAAAAAGAAGTAAGAGGAGAGTTTTTAGTAAGTTTCTCATGGTTAACTGTTTGTGTGTGATTATCTGAAACAATATGTGCTTGGCATGATCTCTCAAGTGAATAGTGATGAAATACATTTATATCACAGTATTAGAGGGATTTACATATATGTTTAAAAGGATTTTTAATATGTAGAAAATAGCCACAAGCACAAACAAGCATTAAAGGTAAGTTTCTATGGGATTCTGAGCCAGCCTAGGGGTAAGTTTTTCTTGCTTTTTTCTCCTAACTGGTAGGAGTTGTTAGATTTTGTTAGAGAGAGTTTTTGAGTCGGTCGGTTTTTTACGTTTTGCTGAACGATGGTCACAGAATTAGCCTCTACTTTAGAAATGATAGCAACGTGACCGTAGCTGCTTTCACTTCCCCAGACTAGGAGATCATCTACTTGAGGTGGCTCAGTGCCTTGATTGTGATACTGCACCATCCCGCGCGGAGTATTGAGTTCACCATGCCCTAGCGTAGGGTCAAAGAAGCTTTTTGCATGCCCCCAGACATCTGGCATGTGGTGCTGGTGAGCGTCATGATAATAGCGTTTTACATACTCTACACACTGCCATTTATGTCCATAGTAGTAGCCATCAGTAGCGTAGTGCTTGCCATGACTGATGGTGTAATTTTCTCCGTTGGAATAGATTGGGACACCATTGTGAGTGTGGACCATAGTGCCAAGCTCGGGCCAAGGTTTTTCCAGAGAGTTCACTTGTTTAGGATATTGAAAGTAGATGAGCAGGGCGGCTGAGCAGATACAGATGAGAGCGAGGATGAATTTCATGCTAATGATTAATACAGATTCTTACTGAGGTTTATTTCATTTATCTGCGTTATAAAATAAGCGAATGGCAAGTTGTGACTTGCAATAATTAGTAGGTTCATCAGGTTCTTCGCGTGCAAGGTTCAGAGAGAGCGGTGAATGTGGTCAACTCAGATTGTATCAAGGCGGAAGCTGTTGATCTGGGTGGTAAGCTGGGCGGCCTTACTCTGAACCAACAAATTATTTCTCTCGCGGTTTGGCCATTATTGCAGAATGTTCTCAGTGTTCTGGTGGGCTTCGCGGACAGAGTTATCGCGGGGCATGTGAGCCCTGAAGGAGATCTCACAGCGGTGATCGATATGATGGGACTGCTGATGTATATGGGCTGGCTCATGATGATCATGCAGGGGGCGGTAGCCACAGGTGCGCAGGCGCTAGTATCCAGAGCTTATGGTGCTGGTGATTATCAGTTAGCGGAGCGGGCAGTGGGGCAGTCAGTCTTTTTGGGATTCGTGACAGGTTCTATTGCTGGTCTGGTGCTATGGTTGCTGGCTCCTCTATTGGCGGGCTTTTTTGGGCTAAATGAGGTGGCTACAGATTACTTCTTAGAGTTCATCCAGATCCTAGTATTCTCCGCTCCCATGAGTGGCGTGGTGTTCGTCCTCAGTGCGTGTTTACGCGGAGCGGGTGACACCTGGACGCCATTTAATGCGATGGTGGTAGTGAATATCGTGAATGCTATTTGTAGTTATAGTTTTGCCATGTATTTTGGTATGGGGATGGCAGGGATTGCTCTTGGGACAGTCGTTGGCTGGGCGTTCGGTTTAGCCATGCTGCTCTGGAAAATCTATCCCCGAGAGACGAAGCAGAGCTTGCTAGTATTGAGACGCAAGTGGATGCATTTTCAGAGGGATATTTGCCTCCGGATTGTGCGTGTGGGAGTGCCGCAGTTGATAGAAATTTTAGGTATGTGGTCTGTCCACGCATACGGTCTGCGCATGATCGCTCTTATTGGCGATAATGATGATGGCTTGATCGGTTCTCATGGACTCGCGGTGCAGATAGAGTCTATCAGCTTTATGCCAGGCTTCGCCATTGGCACCGCTGCTGCGACTCTCGCTGGACAATACCTAGGTGCAGGCTCTAAAGAAATGGCTGAGAAAGCCGTGCGAACGTGCTGGAGAGTGGCGTTAGTCGTGATGAGTTTTATGGGCTTAGCCATTTTCCTCAGCGCAGATCTGCTGGTCCAAGTGATGAGTCCAGGTGGAGGAGCACAGGCTGATATGGCAGTCTCGTTGGTGATGATTGTTGCCTTTGCTCAGCCGTTCTTTGCCACCGCCATGGTGATGAAAATGTCGATGCGTGGAGCGGGTGCGACAGGAATCGTGATGTTCTATTCCTTTGCCACGATGTTACTTTTCCGCGTGGGATTACTTACACTTTTAGTGAACCACTACGGTGCTGATCTCCAAATGATCTGGTATATTTTCACCCTAGACATCGTGATTCAAGCCAGCGTATTTATCTGGGTTCACTATCGTGGGAAATGGATGGATAAAGAGGTCTAACAAGTTCTCAGGGAGCTACTGCTGGTTCTTTTTTAGCCTCCGGGAAGATAAAATGTTCATCTTTTATTTCACAGATAGTTTGCAGAGATTCTATCACCGCGTAGCTCAGTGCCATGGCTCCTGCTGCTGTAGGATGGAGCATGTCAGTTTGTAGAAATTTCTTAGTAGTTCCCGCTGGGTAGGTGATGTGCTTGAGTTTGATTTCTTGGTTAGAGACGCTGCATTTCATGAATGCTGCCAGATCGATGATTGCTGTATTCGTTCTTTTCTTCACCCATGCGTTGAGGATCTTGTTGGCTGTGTCGATAGTTTCCATGTCTGGGATCTGGCTGGCGGCTAACATTTTACCGAGCGAGTGGGACGCGTCTGGGATGTTGCCGATGACTAGCGGGCAGGTGATCGGATCTAGCTTTTTCAGTGCGGCTTGGAATGTCTTAAGTCGTTGTTCACTCGATGAAAATTTTCCATAGAGTTGCCAGAATAACTGATCTACCGCGATGATGACCGAGGGCTTACTTTCCAGAGTATCAGTCACTTGCTTATGAGAAATGCCGAGTGGATGCAGGAAGCAAAAACGCTTTCCCAGGTTGGTAAATTTCAAGTCTGGATCAACGATAATTTGCTTGAGATAAATATCCAATGCAAGCGCATCTGACCTAGGCCCGCCAAACTTCTCTGTATGCTCATAACCATCAGAAACACTCGCTCCGATGATGAAAGGGCGCTCAAATAGTTTCTGCGCATGAGCTGCGGGGAGCAAGAGAGAGAAAAGAATGATTGATAGAATAACACGAATCATGCTGTTTATAATAATCTATAAATGATTAGCTGTCAATGATGTGAGTTTGTTTGCTCAGTTTGTGATAGTAAGTTAACATTTTATACCACCTCTTTAGAGAAGGATTTAGCTCTTCTGGATCAGTTAGAACTCGGCGCATTAAGCCCTCGCAAAAATCACACAGTTTTTTGATTTCTGGTAATAAACGGCGATCTATTTTTTTGTCACTAAGCTGTGCCGATATGACGCTTTCTAGATGCCAGAAATCAAGATCGTCTAGTTCTGAATACGGAGCCACTTCTCTCCAATATTTATCAATGACAGGAAAGTAGTAAAAAAATGCATAGGGCATCAAGTATTGAAAATCTTCATAATGAAAATCAGCGTTCTTGAGAAATATATCATAGGCTTCAGTAAGCGTTAAGCCTCCAAAATATTTGTAAGCGTGTTGACCATCTAAACAGCCAGAAAAGTCTTCCTCTTTGGGTAGAGAAAAGTCTTTTCTTATTTGGTTGAGATCAATTGTTTCCACTGAATGGAATTTTAGTAAATTTTCTAAACCTCCTCCAAAATATCCGCACAAAACTGCGACCAGGATTCTAGGGAGTCTCGCATTTCTCCTTGGAGCTCGGCGATAGTGCTAAACTTTAGGTCTGCGATGGAGTCTTCATTTGAGGTGACGTCATCAGAATCTAGCTCAAAGAGGTGGACGACTCCTAGGTGGACTTTTCCCACGTCGTTTGAGTCGTCATTTAAAACAGCTACTATTTTCTGAGTGTGGTTTCCGTTGATGTTGAGTTCTTCTTCTATCTCGCGCTCTACTCCAGCCATGTAGGTATCAATGCCTAGGTGGTCTTCTCTAGTATCTACGGGGTTGATGTGTCCTCCGATGCCGAGTGAGCGCTTAGCGTGAAGGCGCGCTTCTCCACCAGATTTTCCGCGCTGGTAGTTGAGAAATTTTCCTTTGTAGTGGAACAGTGCATACGGGATGAGCTGCTTGTGGGAGGGGTCATCTTCTGCTTCGCCTCTGTCCATGAAGAAGTTGTTAGATGGATCGAGCAGTGTTGAGTAATATTTATCGACGTCAGTGGTGATGCCCTGAAAGGTGCCTAATAGGTCAAATAGGTCACGCTTTACGACGAGGATTTGTTCTCCTTTATAATCTTTCATGTGTGTGTTGTTAGAGGTAAGTTTTTTTTAAGCGGTGTAATTCTTAACGTAGCTGGCAATCTTGAGGTCATCGGTTCCAGCTGCCCAGACATTTCTGAGGAAGTCTGCTACTGGAATGTCTCCGTGGTCGCTGAGAAATTTCCTGTCACCACCACAGCCATACATGAGATCTGGGTCTAGTTCGCCTCGGAGCTTCGCACGTGCCTTTGCGATGATGCGTGGAAGGTAGGGGATGTCTGTGAGGGTTTCATTAAATGGCGGGATGTCATCGCGACTTATCTCCTTATCACTGAGTTGCTTGTCCTGAACAGCAAAGAAATAGTCACGTCTAACAGCTGCTACGAGCAGTGAGGTGGACTCGGTATGCACGCCTTCATCTGCGAAATCCTCTACAAAGTCGAACAGCTCGCGCGGCTTGTAACCGATGGAGCTGAGGAAGCTGATGTCTTCTGAGCTGTAGTATCTATTGAAGTCTGAGTCACCGCTGTTGTATTTTTCTAAACAGCTACGAAAGAGGGCTAAAAATTGATCGTTCCAAGTTATAGGCATAGTTCTAAACTGAGTTCTCAGAGTGTGCTTGTCAATGTAGGAGGCTGAAAAAGTTCCTCTCGTGATTTTAGTATTTACTCATTTACCTTTCAGCTCGTTCATGTAGCCGTTCATTTCTTTCCTCGGGTAGTAGGTGTCGATGAGTGCCATCATCGGTTTTGTTTTGGCTTGAAAATTACTAAAAGCGGGCTGGATGATAGCATTCACTTCTTCTGAATTTTTATCAAATGTGTTGGTCATCTTTTTCACCATGATGGCTACTTGGGATTCGTATTGGAGCATTTTCTGAGCGAGAGCTTTTTTCTCAGCGACAGTGGGCATAGGGGTCGCCTTGAGTATGGTCTGGAGCTTGGAGATTTTTTCTGCTGTGGTGTTAATTACTTCCACAGCCTCGGCTGCTTTTTTTGCATCAGTGGCTGTGGTTGAAATGGCAAAGATACTTTTGACATGATTCAACGCTTCTAATGCGATGTCATTAGAAGTGCGCTTGGTGGCAGCAGTGGGTGCCTGTGCCATTATTGGTGAAATGATGGTGGAAAAGCAGAGCGCGGAGGCGATGAGTGTCAGTGTGGTTTTCATGTTATCTGAAATTTAAGTGCGGAGTTTATTTTAGCAAGTGATTATTCGCTGAGCTAGGCTAGGATGGAATTTAGCTTGGAGTTTAGCTGAGTAGATATAGCGTCATCTTGCCAGGGGAAAATGGTGCGTAGGTCGAGGCAGAATTTTTCTTGATCCGTATATCCCACGATGGCTGGTGATCCTGTGCGGAGTAGGCGAGAAAGTTTGTTGAGTGAGATTCCTGTTGGATTTACCGAGAGCGCAATGGAAGGGATCTGTGAGGTGGGCATAGTGCCGCCACCGGTGGTGGCGATGGATTTGGTAATGGTGATCTCGGCTTTGCTTGTTTTACCGATTTTTCCAAGGATGTTTTCTGCTCTGGCTTGTAGGTTGTCCGTGGTCTCAGCGAGGTTTCTAAGGGTGGGGATGTCTGTTGTGCTCGGGTCTGATTGGGTGCGGAGGTACTCATCGATGCTTTCTTGGAGCACAGTGAGGATGAGCTTGTCACAGCGTACCGCGCGGAAGAAAGGTTCTTTTTTGATGCCAGCTACGAGCTCAGCCTTACCTGCGATAATGCCGGACTGGGGACCTCCCAGGAGTTTGTCGCCAGAGAAGCAAACGAGGTCGATGCCATTTTTAAGAGCTGCCTGTGGGGTGGGCTCGTGATCGATGGGGGCGAGGTCATCTGTATTCATCATGGCGCCTGATCCGATGTCTTCAACGAGTGGGAATCCGTGTTTATGGGCGAGTTCTGAAAGCTCACTGACTTCTGGCTCATCGGTGAATCCGCCTATGTAGAAATTAGACCGATGGACTTTGAGAATAAGCGCGGTGTTGGGGGTGATGGCTTTTGCGTAGTCATCAAGATGAGTTTTATTAGTGGCTCCTACTTCTACGAGCTTGGCTCCGGAGGTTTCTAGAATTTCAGGGATACGGAATCCTCCACCAATTTCTACGAGTTCACCGCGCGAGACGATGACTTCGTTTTTCTCACCATTAGCGAGGTGACGGAGGATGATGACGAGTGCGGCGGCGCAGTTATTTACAGCAGTGGCGGCTTCGGCATCGAGCAAGCAGGCGAGGGCGGTTTCTAGGTAGCCCGCGCGCTTTCCTCTGGTGCCTTCGGGGAGGTTGAATTCGAGGTTAGAGTAGCCAGTGGCGATGTTTTGCAGGGCATTAGCGGCAGTTTTACCGAGTGGTGATCTGCCAAGATTGGTGTGGATGAGTACACCGGTTCCGTTGATTACGGGCTGGAGCTTTGAGGCTGCGAAGTGGTTGAGGCTTTCCGTGATAGAGGTCTCTATGCTGGCACGCACCGCAGTTTCTCCTGCGAGAATTTTCTGTCTCCATGTGTCCAGCTCACGGCGAATAAATCCGATGATGAGTGGCTTGGGAAGCGAGACTGATTTGCTAAGTGAGTTAGCCAGTTTTTCTACTGATGGTAGCTCTTTGAGTGACATGATAGTGGCGATGATAGGGATGGGATTTAGGGTGTAAAGTTTAGAGGTGTGAGAAATGAAAAGATTCTCACTAATCTAGGAAAAATTTAGCTTTTCAGATGGGTTCGGGTGTATAGTGTGAAAGGCGTGATCACGATAGGAGTCTCTAGTCAGAAAGGT
>CAKZMG010000258.1 GCA_937128235.1 uncultured Verrucomicrobiales bacterium | reverse complement strand
CGTATTTTTTCGCGGGCTTGTTGGCGGGCGGTTTGGATGCCGAGGATTTGTTCTTGGTAGGTCTCGCAGAGTTCTCTTCTGGCGGTGAAGCGGTTGACTTCACGTGAGCGTGAGGCTTGGCATTTTACTTCTATGCCGGTGGGGTTGTGCTTGAGGTAAACACAGCTGGCGGTTTTGTTTATTTTCTGCCCGCCACTGCCTGAGCCACGAATGAATTTTTCTGTGAGGTCTGCGGGGAGGATGCCGAGTTTGATCATGCGGGCTTCTAGGGCTTTCCATTTTTCTGGGCTGGGCATGGAATGAGGATAAAGGAGAAAGTTTAAAGGAGAAAGATTAAAGCGTGCAGCTGAGAGTTGATGACTTCTAACTCTTACCATCTATGGCTTGACTGAATGGGGGGGAGTGATCATAAACGGATCATGTTTAAGGGAACTTTTACCGCTATTGTGACTCCATTTAAGGATGGAAAAGTTGATGAAGCCGCGTTTCGTGATCTGATAGATTTTCAGATTGCAGGTGGGGTGGAGGGTATTGTGCCTGTGGGTACTACGGGTGAGTCGCCTACGCTTGGGAGGGTGGAGCATCTTGAGGTGATCCGGATGGCTGTGGAGCAGGCGGCTGGGAGAACAAAGGTGATAGCGGGAACTGGTGCGAATGCTACGAGTGAGGCAATTTATCTAACAGAAGAGGCGGAGAAGCTGGGGATAGATGGTTCTTTGCAGGTGACTCCGTATTATAATAAGCCATCTCAGGAGGGGCTGTATCAGCATTTTAGGGCGGTGTCGGAGTGCACGGAGTTGCCGATTATGTTGTATTCTGTGCCGGGGAGGTCTGTGGTGAGTATTGAGCCAGAGACGGCGGGGCGTTTGGCTGCGGATTGTGATAATATTTTGTCTATTAAGGAGGCTGGGGGAGATCCGGTAAGGGTGGATTTACTGAAGGCGGCATTGCCTGAGGGGTTCCCTATTTTATGTGGGGATGATCCGTTGACGATCGAGTTTATGAAGCGTGGAGCTGTGGGCTTAGTGTCTGTGGCGTCTAACATTATTCCGCAGGCTATGTCTGATCTGGTGCGTGCGATGAATGCTGGTGATGTGGCAGGAGCAGAGGCGATCCATGGTAAGTATGAGCCGCTGATGAGCACGCTTATGGGGATCGATACGAATCCAGTTCCTATCAAGGCAGCAGTGGCTCTGATGGGTATGTGTGAGCAGGAGATAAGGTTGCCGTTGGTGAGTTTAACGGACGAGAATATGGGTGTGGTGAAGGAGTTGTTAGAGAATTTTAAGTTGGCGTAGTATGCCTTTAGACTTGAGTTCTAAAATTTATCATTGATAGAAATCTAGAAGCGTTTTTCACGTTTGCGTTTTTTATATTCTTTTTTGAGGTCTTTGTGGAGGAAACGGTTGTTACCGAAGAGTTCTGGAGCTTGAAATAATGCTACTAGTCCTGCGATGCCAATGATGGTTCCAATGGGGATGTTGATGAGCATTAGTGCGCATGCGATGATACCTACAATGCGTCCCCAGCTAGCCCGCATAAAGAGACCGATGGCAGCTAAGATAGAGAATATGGTAGAGATGTAGAATATAGGTGAAATGATGATGGTATTGTGATTTGCTTCAGCAATAGTTTTTTGTTTGTAGAGTAGCCAAGCTAGAGCGATTACACCGATTATAAGAAGGAAGGCAATGGTGCCTACATTGACGGATCTATAGTAGAGTTTTTTAAATCTTTTGCGTTCCATTTGTGCGAGTGGGGAACCGTCTGATGTTCTGTGTTCAGGCTGGATAGTTTCTGGTGTTTTGTATGGATTTTCTTTGTTCATAAGATTTAGTTTAGGAGGTTTGTATGTTTTGGCTAGGGTATTTAGTGAATAGGTAAGTTTTCTTTGAAGTTGACCTGAGGATAGTGTGGGAGTAGTTTATAATCATATGAGATATACTAAGTTTATTGCTGTTGGTGCTATGTGTGCACTTCTCCCTTCTTGCGGTTTATTGCAGAGTGCTCTGCGGACTCCGGGTTCTATTATGAAGTCTGTGGGTAGAACCACGGGTTTTATCAATTATGAGGGGGCTGATAAGGTTGAGAAAACCGAGGCGGAGAGGCAGGAGGAAGAGGAGCAGAAGATTTATTAGGGGTAAGTTTTTTCCCGTGCTCTGTAGTTGATCAGCATAAGGTTCCCTTTCAGGGAACTGCTGGTACTTGGGATAGGTCTTATGTGTCTTATAGGATTTATGCTTTGTGTTCCATCGTGCAGGAAATGATCACATGCTAGATGATAAATGCTAAATGTTAAACTTCTTCGTTGTAGAAGATTTTGACGTATTTCATTTTCATTTCTTCATCGTAGCCGCGCTCAAGGATGTCTGACTCGCGCTCGGCGAAGTCTGGGGTGAAGCGCATGATGACGCCGGTGTCTAGCTTGAGTGCTCCTTTGATTTTGCTGCTGGCTTTTTTGAGCTGTTGCTTGGAGATGGTGAAGTTTTCGTCTAGTGCTTCTCCGTCTTCGTCTGTGAATTGATTTTTGTAGGTTTGGAAATTTTCTACTAGTGTGGGGTCCTTGAGGACTTCTTCTTGGAAGTGACCTTGGTTGAATTCCTCGCGCTCGTTCATGTAGGTGAGTGCGTCATTGGCTACACGGTAGCGTTCTTCTGTGGGGACGTCTCCGGGGAGCCCGTCTTCTGCGAATGATACGCACATTTCTGCGTATTGGCGGGTTTTGAAGTCGTTGTCTTTTTTGGCACGCGCGCCTAGGAAGTCTCTGACCCAGAAGTTGGTGTCTGCTCCGGATTTATCAAAGGTGTAGAGGATGGTTCCGTTTTCGCGGTCGGTGTTGAGTGCGAGGCAGCCTTTGTCGATTTTTTCTGGGTAGATTCCGTTGTGGGTGGTGAGGTGGAGGTCTCCGTCTTTGTCTGATATTTCTAGGAAGGGGAAGAGGCTCTCGGATTTGACGATGGAGATGCCGGTGACGGGTTTACCGTCTACTTTGATGCCTTCGATGTGGGCGATGCAGAGGTCCCCGGATTTGATGTTGGGGTGTTTGGTTTGGTCAAATAGGTGGCGGGCGATTTTGCGTGAGTAGGTGAGGAAGCGGTCTGGCTGATCGAAGATGGTGGTGGCGAAGCTGTACATTTCGTTTAGCTCGATGTTAGATGAGTGGTGGAAACTGTAGCGATCTAGGTTTCTGAATGGCTTGGTGAATGCTAGGGTGAGCATGTCTTTGTCCTGATCGCTGAATTGGCAGAGTTCTTTGGATGTTTTGAGGGTTTCTCCGCGTTGAGGGTTTCCTACTTTTGCTAGGGATAGTGCGGTGATGGTGGCTGTGTTGAAGTTGATGGTCATGGTTGGAAAGAAGTTTTAGGTTTAAAGTGTTAGGTTTTAAGGCTTGGTTGATGGGGGCTTGAGTTGATGTTTCATCGTCTAGGAACTGATAACTGGTAACTGACAACTTTTTATTAAATGCTAAATGTTAATTAGTTTAGTCTCCAGAGGTGGATGTTGAGGAATTCTTTCCAGAGGAATTTGAATTGGGTTTTTTCTGAGGTGTAGAGTGAGGTTTTGGTGGCGGAGGGTTTGGCGCTGATGTTGTAGTGGCGTGCTATGTTGCAGGCGCGCTTGAGGTGCCAGGGATCGCTGACGATGAGGGAGGTGTTGAAGCCTTGTTGCTGCATTATTTTGTAGGCTTCGGTGATGTTTTGCTCGGTGGTTTGGGAGGTGGTTTCTATGTGGATTTGGTGGGGTTGGACTCCGTTTTCTAGGCAGTATTTACGGGCGACTTCGGATTCTGCGTATTCTGCGTTGTCGCCAAATCCGCCGGTGAGGATGATGGATTTGATGCGGTTTTGTTTGAGGAGGAGGATGGCGTGGTTGATGCGTTCTTTGAAGACGGGTGAGGGCTTTTGGTGCCATGCAGCGGCTCCTAGTACGATGGCACAGTCTGCGCTGGAGCCATCGTCTGTGTGTCCGAAGTGGCTGATGTCTGACATTTGCCAACCGGTGTAGGAGGCGAGTATGAGGAGGATGAGTAAACTACGAAACCACCAACGCTTGCTCCAGTGCTTCTTATCTGAGCTAGGTTTTTTTGGGGAGGTGAGTTGTGGTGGAGTTTCTGACACGGGGGCGGGATTCTAGGGGGATGTTTTTATTTTACAACTCTTATACTGAGAATTTGAGGGAGATTAATGGCGGGGTTTTAGTGGGGAATGGGCGGAGTGGGGTGTTCGTATTAAAAGCTGAGATGGCTCTCAGCACTCAAAATAAATACGCTTGGGTTTTTTCTAGGATGAGAGGGGGAGGTGGGGGATGGCGTCTAGTAGCCCTTGATGGACGCCGCGGATGTAGTAGAATTCTCCTTTGGTTTGGGTGACTACGAAGTAGGTGGTTTTGAATTTGTAGATGATGAGTGTGAGGAGTGATCCTAGGATGCTGAAAATCAGGGTTTCTGGGTGATGCGCTATTATGCCGTAGGTAGTAATGATGGCGAGAATGATGAAGGTGAAGGTAAAGGTTAGGATGCGGTTGCTGCGAATGCGGGTGTATTCTTCTGAGAAATAGAAGGGGATTTTGTAGGGTTTGGTGAGGATGAATTTGAGTATGGCTGCTACTATTAGATAAAGGAAGATGAAGGCAAAGATGAGATTTGGATCAATGAAGAAGAATGAGAGGAAGAGGAGAACACAGCTGAGAAGGGAGGCAATATTTAGTGCTAATTTGGGGATTCTAGGCACTTTGGTGACTTTGATATGTTTGGGCTGAGGGTTGATTTCTGGTGGGATGGGGATGCCGAGTTTGGCACAGATGAGGGGAGATTTGAAGTGCTGGTTGGCGATGAGTTCATTATGGAATGCGTAGCCGTCTTCTTCTAGGTAGGTGGTGTTGTCTGTGCCTGTGAGGGCTGCTTTTGGGGGTGCGTATGGGTTTACTGACATTGGAGCTATTTGGTGATGAGCATTTTTACTCCGAATACGATGAGGGTGATGGCGAAGATCTTGGTGAGGATGGGGGTGCGGAGCTGGTGCATGAGGTCGGTGCCCCACCATGAGGCGATGGCTGCTCCGGCGGCGGCGATGGCTACGATGCGCCAGTCGATCTGGGCTATGGTCTGGGGGCGGGCGTTGTTGATGGTGGCGACTAGGGCGGTGATGACGATGACTGCGAGTGAGGTGGCGATGGCGTTTTTGTGCTCCATGCCGAGTGCTGCGGTGAAGGCGGGGACCATTACTATTCCTCCGCCTACTCCACAGAGTGCTCCGAGGAGTCCGGCGGCGGCTCCTACGGTGAGTGCGATGATGGCGGCTTTCATGGGGATTTGGGTTTTATGGTTTTATGTGTTAGGTTTTATGGCTTGGGTGGTGGAGGCTTGGGTTGTGGGCTTGGATGATGAAAGCTTGGGTTGATGGGTTTTTGACCATCACCGCGTTCGCGGGACAGGCGGAAGGCGCGGAATTTACGGAATTGGGTTGATGAAACGGAACTGGGTTGTGTGCTTGGGTTGATAAGGAGGTTGGAAACCTCCAGCACATTTTATTTTAGGAGGCGCGTTTTTGTGTTTTTTGGGTGGAGCTGGATACTAGTTCTACGATGAGGCGGTGGAGGATCATGCGGTGGTCTAGGGCGGTGGTGACTAGGTTTTTGTCCGCTAGGAGAGAGGCTTCTAGGGCGTGTCTGAGGGCTGGCATGGGGTAGGCTCTGGCTGGGAGGAGGGCGAAGGCGAGCGACCAGGTGTTGACTCCACCGGTTTTCTTTTGGGGGAGCCATTGGGTCTCGCTGTTGGGGAGTGCTCCGAGGATTTTTCCTATGTTGAAGCGGTCGAGTTGTTGGTTAGGGAACATTTCTTGGACGGCTTTTGCCATGAAGAGATTCCGGATGGTGGGGATGAGGGAGGCGCGAAGGATAGCGATGGCGGATTCTCCTCTGGCGAGTTGTTGGTCTATGAGTTCTAGCGCGCGGTTGGCATCTGCTTTCTGGATGGCGCTGCCGATCTCGAATACGACTCCGGCACGTGAGAGGGGGACGATTTTGCGGACGTCGTCTATGTTGATGGTGTTGCGTTCTGAGCCTGTGTAGAGGTCTAGTTTTTCTAGCTCGGATTTGATCTGGCGGGTGTCTTCTCCGGCGAGTGCTACGAAGAGGTCTAGGGCGTCTTGTTCAAAGTCCAGCCCTAGGGTGGCGGCGCGTTTTTCTACCATCATGGCGACTTGTTCTTCCCAGCCATCTTTGGTGGTGTCTAGTTTGTTGTGCTCGATGAGGTTGGCGTGTTTTTTTAGGAACTTGAAAAATCTGCGGCTTTTGTGGATGGCGGTGGCGGAGATGATGAGCTGGATGTCGTCACCGATGCCATTTTCTAGGATTTCTAGGAGTGACTCTACGCCTTCTTTGGCACGGGCTGCCTCGCCGGTGCGGTCGGTTCCCATGTAGTTGGCGCGTTTGAGCCAGACTACCTTTGATCCTCCGAAGAATGGTAGGGTGAGGAGTGCTTGGATGGTGTCTAGGGAGAGCTGGTGTGCGTGTTCTGCGTTGTCGGCATTGCCGTCTATGATGTCGTTTGCGAAGTCATCACCGTCTGCGGGTTTGAGTTGGTTGAAGAGTTTGATGGCGGCTTCGGCGACTGCTCCATCGTCTGTTCCGTAGATGAGGTGTATGTTTGACATGTTGGGGTTTTAGGTGGTTAGGTTTTACGTTTTAGGGCTAGGGTTGATGCGTATTTAAGTGATGCTTGGTTTTAGCGAGTGGGGTGATTTCCAGCAAGTATTTTTCGAGATTGCGCTGAGTAAAACTTACCCTTATGTTTGGTGCATGGATTGGGAAGTAGCAGCTGAGAAAATTTTGATCACGATGATGGGGCATCTTGGGTTCGAGATCCAGGTGACGGGTGAGAAGCTGGATGATGGGCTGTGTTTAAACATTTCTAGTGAGCATAGTAAGAGCGTGATAGGGAGAAATGGTGATAGGCTGGAGGATATCCAGTATTTGGTGAATAGGGTTTTACAGAAGCACTATCCAGAGGCTCCGAGGGTGAAGGTGGACTGTGATGATTACCGCCAGGAGCATGAGCTGAGGCTGGTAGAGAAGGCGAAGAAGCTAGCGGAGAAGGTGGTGGAGACTGGGAAATCTGTTAGGACGCGACCATTGAATGCTTATTATCGAAGGATAGTGCATAATGCGCTGGCGGATGTGGCTGTGGAGACGCACTCACCGAAGTCGCCCGCGAGGTATAAGCGGGTGGAAATTTCACCGAAATAATAGAATTTAGTTATGATACATGAGACACATAGACTAGTGATGACGACTGATTTGAATCAGTATGGATTTTTGTTTGGCGGCACGATGCTGAGCTGGGTGGATGAGGCGAGCTGGATTGCGGCGAGTTTGGATTTTCCTGAGTGCCGATTTGTGACGATAGGGATGGATGAGGTGGCTTTTAAGGTTGGTGTGGGGAATGGTGCTATTCTGGTGATCCGAAGTGAGCGCAAGAAGTCAGGTAAGACGTCTGCGACTTATCTGGTGGAGGTGTTCTGCGGGAGAGCGGAGGAGGGTGAGGCGATATTTTCTACGAATGTGACGTTTGTGAATGTGGATGAGAAGGGGGAGAAATTGGTGATCGGGGAGCAGTGATCGGTGCTTGGTTGATGAAACCTTGGGTTGGGTGTTAATTTAGAGGTAAATTTTACATTTTCTCTTTAGAATGTCGATCAGGTCTTCGTCCATATACTCATAGTCATCTGGGATGCCTAGGACGATGATGCGTTTGCCTTTGAGGTGTTGTTGGTATTTTTCGTTGAGCTTGCGGAGGTGCATTTTTTCCATGACGAGGATGAGGTCTGCCCATTCTATTTGTTCTGCGCTGAGGATGACATCGGCACCTCGGTTTAAGCCGGCGCTGTCTACGGAGATGCCTTCGGTCTCACAGAAAATGGTCTCCGCAGTGGGGCTGCGGAGGCGGTTCATGGAGCAGATGAAGAGTAGGTTTCTCATGTGTGAAAGTTGAAGTTGACCTGAGTGGGATAGGGTTTAAACTGTTGATATAATGAGTATAGAAGAAATATGCGCAGAGGCTAGGCATTTCACACGTGAAGAACGTGGAGAGTTATTTGCTGTGCTTATTGATGACTTAGGACGCTCAGGGTATGATGTATCTGATGAAGAAGTGGCTCAGAGGGTGAAAGAAACTGAGGAAGGAATTGTTCAAGATATTTCACATGATGAGCTGATTGCAGGTTTAAAATTTCTACCGAAGTCTTAAAGGTTATTAAAGCAATCCGCTATCATCCGTCTGTTCAAAGTGACATCAATGATGCCATGGAGTATTATTTCATGGAAGCGAATGAGGCTGTTGCTCTGGAGTTCTGGAAAGAGCTGTCTGCGTATTTAATCAAAATTAGAAAAAACCCGCCCCATCATCATGTGGATGAGTCTGGGCTTCGCCGCTGCAATCTGAAGAAATTTCCGTATCATATCTTATTCATCGATCGTGTGAATTGTGTTCGAGTTCAGGTAGTGAGACATCATTCAAGACGCTCAGCCTATGGAACACGAAGAAAGCGTTATTAATTTTAGATGCTTGGTGGTGGGCTGTCTTGACTTTCACTCTAAACCCCTCCAATCTCCCCAGACATTCAGAGGCACAGCAGATATATGGGTAAAACATTATACAAAAAGACTTGGGACGCACACACGGTGGGCACGATTGCAGATGGTAGAACGCAGCTTTTCATAGGCTCGCATTTGATTCATGAGGTGACGTCACCGCAGGCGTTTGGGATGATCCGTGATCTGGGGCTGGGGGTGAAGTATCCGCATCGCACTTTTGCCACTGTTGATCACATTGTGCCTACGGATAATCAGCAGCAACCATTTGCAGATCCTCTAGCCGAGGCGATGATCAATGAGCTGAAGAAAAATGTGGAGGAGTATGGGATTAAGTATTTTTCTCTCGGAACAGGGCAGCAGGGTATCGTGCATATGGTGGGGCCTGAACAGGGGATCACTCAGCCGGGGACTACGATTGTGTGTGGAGACTCTCACACAGCTACGCATGGTGCATTTGGGGCGATTGCTTTTGGCATAGGGACGACTCAGGTGCGGGATGTTTTGGCTACGCAGACGTTGGCTATGGCTGAGCTGAAAGTGCGTCGTATTAATGTGAATGGGAATTTAAAACCGGGTGTGTATGCGAAGGATGTGATCTTGCATATTATCCGTCATTTGGGAGCTAAAGGTGGGATAGGATTTGCTTACGAATATGGTGGTGATGTGTTTGACCGCATGACGATGGAGGAGCGCATGACGGTGTGTAATATGTCTATTGAGGGTGGAGCGCGCTGCGGCTATGTGAATCCGGATGAGGCGACTTATAATTATCTTATCGGTAAGCCTTACGCGCCCGAAGGTGAGGAGTGGGATGCGGCTGTGGAGCGCTGGAAGTCATTCGCGTCTGATGCAGATTGTGAGTATGATGATGTGGTGAATTTTGCAGCTGAGGATATAGAGCCAACGGTGACATGGGGAATCTCCCCAGATCATGGAGTGGGTATTTCAGAAATGATTCCGGATCCTGAGAAAGCGGATACTCCAGAGGAGAAAGCGAGCATCGAGGAGGCACTGAATTACATGCGTTTGCCTGCTGGCACACCAGTGACTGAGATTCCTATTGATGTGGCATTTCTAGGGTCTTGCACGAATGGTAGGCTGTCAGATTTCAAGGAAGCAGCGAGCCTGCTTCAGGGTAGAAAAGTGGCGGATGGGGTGAAGGCTATCGCTGTACCAGGGTCTCAGATCACTGCGTATCAGTGTGAGCAGGCGGGTATAGCGGATGTTTTCCGTGAGGCTGGATTCGAGTGGCGTGCCGCTGGTTGCTCAATGTGTCTCGCTATGAATCCTGATAAACTTGTAGGGGATCAGATCTGTGCTAGTTCATCTAACAGAAATTATAAAGGACGTCAGGGAAGCCCTACAGGACGCACTATTCTGATGAGTCCCGCCATGGTTGTAGCTGCTGCCGTCACTGGAAAAGTGGCGGATGTGCGAAATTTCTAACTCTAACAATAATGATATTTGTCCGCTTCTTAGGTCGTCTAGTGATCAGCTTCCTCACCTACCTGGGTGAGCTAGTGGCACTGTCACAAGAGGTGGTAAAGTCGCTCATTTTTGGGAAATTTCGGTGGAACCAGCTGATGAAGCAGATCGTAGAGATTGGCTTCAAATCCCAGGTAGTAGTGATTGTGACTGGAGCCTTCACTGGCTCGGTGCTGACTGCACAGGCATTGTTTCAGATGGAGCAGTTTAGAATGGAGACCATGGGTGGTGCGCTGGTGGGCATAGGAATGCTGCGTGAGTTAGGTCCCACGATCACTGGTCTGATGCTTTCTGGTAGAGTGGGTGCGGCGATGGCTGCGGAGATAGGCACGATGAAGGTTACCGAGCAGATCGATGCGCTACGCTCGATGGATGTTCACCCTGTGGACTATCTTGTGACTCCACGTTTTTTGGCGATGGCTATTTCTATTCCGTTGCTGATTGCTGAGTCTGTGGGGTTTGGAATTCTTTCCTCTATCTTTATTGGAAATCAAATTTTTGATGTCCCTTATGCGTATTGGAATTTTCATTTAGAAGATAGAACTGAGTTGATAGATATTATTATTTCTATGATCAAAGGTGGGGCATTCGGAATGCTTATCGTTCTCATTTCATGTCATCAAGGTCTTAAGGCAACAAATGGTGCTGTGGGAGTGGGTAAGGGAACAACCAATGCGATGGTTTTCTCATCACTGGCGATCTTGATCGTTAACTTCTTTCTCACCATGTTACTCAATATCTTTTTCCCTATTAGTTTTGGGAGTTAACCTGGTAGCTAATTTATGCTATTACAAATCTTATGTCACTGTTAAGCCCAAATTGGTTAGAAAATGCTGCTGATAAGAAATGGTTGGTGGCTGTTTCAGGAGGTAGGGACTCAGTGGCTCTTCTGCATGCTTGTGTCTCAAATAAAACTCTAACAGAATCTAACAGGTTGGTAATTTGTCATGTGAATCATCAGCTTCGAGGAGCAGATTCTGATGCTGATGAGGAGCTGGTGAGGGAACTCGCTGCGCAATATCAGCTGCCTGTTTATGTGCGGAAAGTGGATGTTTCAGCCGCCGCGGAAGAAGAGAAGAAGAGCATTGAGTTAGCTGCTAGAGAGGCGCGTCATGCAGTGTTTTCTGCCGCATGCGAAGAGTATTCATGTGATGGTGTTCTACTAGCTCATCACGCAGATGATCAGGCGGAAACCGTGATTTATAATCTCCTACGAGGGTCTGCTGGGTTAAAAGGAATGCAGCAAGAAATTTATCTAACAGATCAGAAGCTGATGCTCGCTAGACCTATTTTGCATACCAGGCGTAGTGAGATAGATGACTATGTTTCCGATCATGGCCTCCACTACAGAGAAGATGGGACGAATGCCGAACCATTCGCGGTGAGGAATCGTCTCCGGAATGAAGCGCTCCCATTACTCAATGACATCTTGGGGAGAGATGTTGTGTCAGCTGTCACTAAGTCGCTCCAGCACGCTGAGCAGAATGAGGGTTTCATAGAAGAAATGATCGATTATGAGAGTATGCTGGATCCTCAAGGCAGGTTGCATTTGCCGAGCCTGATAGAAGTTCCTAAAGTGATTCAGCAACGTATCCTGCATCGTTATCTAACCGATCAAAAAATCAGCAATATTACGCAAGACCTCATCGAGTCTGGTCTGAATTTGTTAGATGTAAAAAGTCCCGCAAAAATCAATCTGCCCAGAGGTAAGTTTTTGCGTAGGAAAGAGCGTAGGATTTTTGTGAGTGCGTAACTGCGGCATAAGTTTGAAGATTATAATTTTTTATTCATTTTATAAAAGACTAAGTAAGAAAATTTAGGTAGTTTTGTTTCAATGAAACCGATATTAGTAATTAATGATGATGCCTCTTTATTAAACGAGATGGTGAGTGTTCTCGAAGAAGGAAATTTTCACTACATCGCAGCCAAGACTGGCAGAGAGGCGATGTCTGGAGCATCAGAGTATGATTTCTCTCTTGTGGTGTTAGATCTCAAGCTCCCAGATATGGATGGAGACTCGCTTTACAAGAAGTTACTCTTCAATGAATCTCACTACGAGCTACCCGTAGCCGCGCTAGTGGATTCGATGGATTCAGAAGAAGTAGCAGTGGTAAACAAGCTGCTCCCACGCGGGAAAATCACACTACTTTCCAAGCCTCTGAAAAGAGAATGGCTCAAGGAATTATTCGATCAATACGGAGAGAAAAAATAGAAAAATGACAACAGATTTAAAATTTAAAAGCCCAGCAGGAAGATATAAGCTACTGCAAAAATCTACCTTAGAAGAAGGACTCGTGGCATACCATTGCCCAGAAACTAGTGGAGTTTATATCACGCTTCAGGACTATTGGACGTGGCTCCAGAAGCAACCAGCGAGACTGGAGCATCTACCATCATTTGAGCTGGCGAGCACAGTTGTAGAGACAGATTCTAATGCGAAACTCTGTCCAGAAACTGGCACTATCATGATGCGTTGTAAGGTGGGTAATGGATTTGATTTCTACATCGACCGTTCAAAAACTGGAGGGATCTGGCTAGACGCAGGTGAGTGGGAAGCACTCAAAGCTAGACAATTCCATGACGAACTCCATTTGATCTTTACCGAGCCATGGCAGCAGAAAATCCGCGATTGGGAAGAAGCTCAGCTTAACCAGAAGCTACTCAACGAAAAACTAGGTAAGGAACTCTTGGCGGAACTAGACCAATTTAAAGATGTCCTATCCAACCATCCACATAAAGCCTACGCGATCGCGTATCTGGAGCATTCGGGTTAGGGTGTTGACTTAAGGGAGCTATTTTTTCTATGATAGTAGCATGAAACAATTACTTTTACTTTTTTCGCTGAGCCTATTTATCAATCTACAAGCAGGTGCTCAAGAGCTGGCTAAAAAGGCACAAGAAGCTGAAGAGAAAGAAGGTGTGAATGATGTTGCATTAGCATTTCTCGCGTTGAAAAATGACAAACTCCCGAACAAAGAAGCTCTTGTAAAAGCACTCACTGAGCAGTTTGGGGAAAAGGTGAAGCTGAAAGAAGTAGAGATAGATAAGGAAAAAAATAGCGTCTCGTTGACGATAAATGGTCACTCCTGTGTGATGATGCAGGTGGGCAGACCTATCCCATGGGGAGATCTCGAGGGACCATGCGCGACTGCTTATTTCTGGAAAGAAGCCACCGAAGTGATGAAGGCACACAAAGACCACTACATCTGCACCATGTTCGGAGGGAAATCTAAATACCTACAAACGCTTCACCTCACAAAAGCAATGGCAGCTCTAGCTAAAACGAGCGATACAGCAGGCATCTACTGGGGAAATGCCACGCTCGTGACTGAGCCAGGAACATTTATAGAACGAGCAAGAGAAGCCAACGAAAAGAACCCACCATTGACTCTCTGGGTGGACTTCAGAATGTGGAATGGGGAGAACAAAAAATTTAACGTAGTGACCACGGGCCTAGATAAATTTGGTAAAATGGATGTTGAAATTATTGACTCTGAAAGAAAGCGTAGCGACGTCATGAACATGATCATGGGAGCCGCCTACGTCCAGCTACTAGGAGACGTCTTCAAAGATGGCGATACCATAGGACACGATGCAAAAACAAAGATACCAACCAAACACGCT
>CAKZMG010000257.1 GCA_937128235.1 uncultured Verrucomicrobiales bacterium | reverse complement strand
GTGATTTCGTTTAGCTCGATGGCTCTTGTTAGAGAGTCCTTAGGTGATCCCGGCTCATTGAATCCGATGTGTCCTGTGCGTCCTATTCCAAGGATCTGAAGGTCTATTCCGCCTGCGTCTATGATGTCTTGCTCGTATTGGGCACAGTGTGCTGGGATGTCTGCATCAGCTACCATTCCTGAGGGGAGATTGATGTTCTCTGGCTTGATGTCGATGTGGTTGAATAAATTCTGGTGCATGAAATACCAGTAGCTCTCTGGGTGCTCGCGGTCTAAGCCGGCGTATTCATCTAGGTTAAATGTGATCACATTTTGGAACGAGAGTCCCTCGGTATTGTGAAGATGAATGAGTGCTTTATAGTAATCAATAGGTGTGCTTCCTGTTGCTAGTCCTAGGACAGTTGGCTTGCCTGCTTCATCATTGCTACGGATGAGCTTGGCTGTTTCGGCTGCTAGGGTTGTCACTGCGGCTTGCTTATCGGTAAATATTTCTACTGGTATTTTCTGCATGGTATTTTCGGTATAATTTGGAGTTTTGGAGTTGGCAACACTTTGGAGATATTTTTTTGGAACAAGTGCATAGAAGCAAAAGACGATGGGATAGGCAATGATCCCCATAAAGAGGGCTGTGGCTGCTACTCCTACGGCGAAATTGGCGAGGTTCAGGACTTGTTCAAAAAAGGGAACTGTTCCATCAATGTCGATGAAATCTAGCCAGTGCGTGTCAGTAATACTGCGGATTTTAGCACCCGCACGTTCTTGGAAGATCATGAGAGGAACCTGGGTGATAGGATTACTGATCCAGCAGGCTGCTAGAGCGATGGGGATATTTCCACGTCCTATGAAGCAGCAGACCGCAGCAAGCAACATCTGAAATGGCATGGGTAGCATGGCACAGAATAGCCCGATGGAGAGTCCTACGGAGACGCTTCTCATACAGGGTCGCCACATGTCGCGGTTGAATAATTTGATGACGATTCTATTTAGCCAGCTGACCTTGCGGATGCGGCGGTGTCTGAGTGCGCGATAAGATTTCCGCACGAGTTTGGAATAGAATCGCTGCATTCAGGCTAGTCGTCCAGGTCTAGTTTTACGATCTTGATGCTGGAGGGCTTATTTTGTTGGGAAATAGTTTGGGATAGAGTGGAAGAGTTTTCTTGCGGCTGTTCCTGGTTATCACTCTTCTCACCGAGAGCATTCTTGAGGGCTCCTTCTACTAGCTGACCGCAGTGGATCTTCATGGGAGGGAGTGCGCCTAGGTCTGCTGAGAGTTCAGCCGCATTGAGATTACTGGCTTCTTCAGCAGTTTTGCCTTTGAGCATTTCGGTAGCCATGGATGCTACAGCGATGGCAGTCTGACAGCCGAAACTCTGAAATGATGCTTTATCGATGACTTTCTTGCCGTCTTTCTCAGTGAATTTGAGCCACATCCGCAGCATGTCACCACAGTCAGCTGATCCAACAGTGCCCACGGAATCTGCATCTTCCATCTCGCCTTGGTTTTTAGGATCAGCGAGGGTGTCCCGCACTTTTTGCTCAAAATCACTCATGGCATACTTTAGGTTGTGAGTTGATGGATTGGCAAGTGAGATGTGAGAATTATTTATTCAGTTTCTCTCTGAGGAGCTGAGCTTTCCTCAGATGCAGCTTCACTGCTGGAGGGCATGTTGGAGGAAATGGGGGCAGGGGATGGGCTACGCTGGGCGGTAGTTTTTGTCTGAGTCTGCAACTGCTTGTCTAGGGTGTGCTTGGCGAGTTTATCCTCGAAAGATTCTAGTAGCTCTACGTTTGCTAGGCGTTCTTCTAGTTCAGTATTCTGCGCTTGGAGGTCTTCTAGTTCGGTGTTGAGCGATCGCATTTCTTTTCTCAGGATAGAGAACTCTTCATTGTAAACTTCCTCCGTTTTTGGTCTGCCAAAGATCCATACACAGGCTGTGGCTACGGCACTGGAGACAGCGGTAGCGAGAGGTAGAAACTGAGAGCCAGCAAGATTGTCACCAGCAAACCCGTAAATACACATGAGGAGTACTGTTCCTCCTGCGATGACGCCTGTAGCTGCTGTTTTTATGATGTTGTTAGCTGTTTTTCCTGGGGTAAGGATACGCTCGACAACAGTTGTTTTAGGTTCGCGGCGGCGGTCACGACGCTCTCTGTAGTCGTCATCGTCATCATCGTCATATCGTTTACTCCTACGGTCTCTGTCGTAGTTTTTTCTGGAACGGTATTTATCTCTGTCTCTGTCACCCATGGTTGTAATTTTCTGTGCTATAAATTCTCTATGCGGAAGACGACTGGCTCTGAGTTTACTGAGTCTAGTGCGAGGACTTTTTTCAGTGTGGCTTTTAGTTTTCCGAATGGACAAGTATGGAGCAGAAATACCATATCGACAAATTCTTTATCCGGATTTTCTGGATCTACTGGTGAGTGAGTTCCTGAGATGCCTACTCCGTCATTGGCTAAAATTTGAGCGATCTCTGCGACTACTCCTGGTCTATCTGTGACATCAAATCTCACGTAGTAGGGAGTGGTGGTGTCCTCTATTTTTTTGACATTTGACTCGTCTGAGTAAGGGAGGAATCCTCGGTGTGGTGCGCGAGATGAGATGGTGTGGGCGGCATCTACGATGTCAGCGACTACTGAGCTGGCGGTAGGTTCCTTGCCCGCGCCTCTGCCGTAGAAGAGGGCATCTCCGCTGGCATCGCCTTTTACAGCGACTGCATTGAAAACACCGTTGACGCTAGAAAGGATGTGGCTTTTAGGAATGAAGGAGGGCTGGGTGCGGAGCTCTACTTTTCCGTCTTCGTGCTTGTGGACTACGGAGAGGAGCTTGACGTTGTAGCCGAGATTTTTAGCGAATTCGATGTCAGTGCTAGTCACTCGCTCTATCCCTCGAACATACACTTCTTCTGGGTCGATGACTGATCCGTAGGCGAGGGTGGCGAGAAGGATTGCCTTGTGGGCAGCGTCCCAGCCGTTGACGTCTAGAGTGGGGTCAGCTTCCGCGTAGCCTAGTTCTTGCGCTTCCTTGAGTGCTTCTGGGTAGGCTAGACCAGCGGTGGTCATGCGTTCTAAGATGTAGTTTGAGGTGCCGTTGATGATGCCGACCATGGACTCGATGTCATTTCCTACATAACTGTCCTGGACTGCCTTGATGATAGGGATACCGCCAGCGACAGCTGCCTCGAAATGGATGGCGGCGTTGTGTTGCTGCGAGAGTGCGAAGAGCTCTGCGCCGCGTTCTGCGAGGAGTGCTTTGTTACCAGTGACGACTGTTTTTCCTAGCTTGAGTGCCGCAGCCACGATGTCAAAGGCGGTGGTGGTTCCACCGATGAGTTCTACAACGATGTCAACCGAGTTATCGTTGACAACATCATTCCAGTCCGCTGTGAAAAGCTCAGCTGGTGCGTCATCGATGCGTTTCTTACTGATGTCTCTGACAGCTGCTTTTACGATGTTGATTTGGAATTGATGGTTAGATCTGCCTGTGATGAGTTCTCCATTTTTCTGAATGGTTTCCCAGACTCCTGTGCCTACGGTTCCGAATCCTACGAGTCCCACGCCTACTTGCTGAGGTGTGTTCGATTGTTGTTGCTCTGTCATGATGGTTGAAATGTGCGCTAGACTTAGCTGTTATGTATATCAATAAATGCAATGATGACTTGATTTCCTAGACGGTTGACGCTGGGTTTCCGCTCCGGGATGGTGCTTAGCTCAGTGGCGAGCTTGTAAAATGCCTGCGCATCCGCCTCTGTCTCCCAGTTGGTTTCCCAAGTGGTGGTGTATTCTTTCTGCCGCTGGGTGATGGTGAGGTGGTCAGAGGTAAGTTTTTTATGGAGCTCAGTGGTGTTACTTTTAGTGCCGTTGGTGCCGTTTTTATCATTGAGCGGACCTAGTTGTCTGAGGTAGAGTATGGTGAAAATTTGACCGAGCTGGGTGCTGAGATTCTGGTTCTCGGCGAGTGGCTTTCTGAGCTTCTGAGGATCTGTGGTAGGATCTGTTAGAGGCATCTTTTTGGCAAAGATGGTAGCGGTAGATCTGGGCATGTGCTGGTATAGCTCTGGGAAGACTGAGCTGTTATTGAGCATGATGTCCTCGATGTAGGTTTTGCCATGGATGGCGGGAAATGTCGCCAATCCGCGGATCAGGATGGGCAGGGAATTGAAGGTTTCCTTGGCTTCTTCGTTTGGTTTAAACTGCTTAGTGTGTCCGCCTTTGAATGCGGTGATATTTCTATAGCGCTGAGCGATGGAGCTGGCTCTGCCTTTGATAAATGCCTCGCGGGCGTAATAACCATCATCTGTTAGATTGGTTTTCTGGTCGTCACTGAGTGGGAAGTTTAACTCTAACAGAGCGATGGAGAGATGCTTGATGATGCTAGTGGTGTGGAGGAGGTTTTCGTCATCGAACTCTGGTGAAAGCAGGATCTCGTTAGCACTGGAATCATAGATGGCGACAGCTCCAGCGGTCTCTGCGATGGCGAGCTGATTGAGGAGGTGCTGATTAGGTGGCATGATGCCTAGGTTCTCAAAAGCATACTTGCGCATCTCCATTCCATTCATCCCAAACTGCTGCGTGTAGCGGTAGCGGACGGATTCTGCGAGGAGTTCATTGTCCACGCGTCTGGCTTTCACATGCTTCGGAAATGTGAGTCCTAGATTCTTTTCTACGAACTTGTAATGAACGATGGGGAGGGTGATTTCCGCCCCATTAACTTGGAGCTTGGTGAGTGTTTCATTTTCACCTTTGAGGATGTCGATCTGTTTTTGTAGCGCGGCTATTTTTTGAATCAACTCTGGGCTGCTAGAGGTAAGTTTTGCAGCCTTTTGAGTGTACAGCACCGCACCAGCGACTGAGGCAATAGCGATCAGTGTAGCAAGGAGGGTGCTGGGTGGTAGTTTCATGGATGAAATTTATCTTCCTACTAGGATTTCGTCAGACTCTAGTCCGGTGATTTTTTTCAATCCAGTGAGCATGAAGTAGAGGATGAATGCCATTACGATGAAGAATGGTGCACCGATGACGAGGAATCCCCAGCCAGTGATTTTGCCTACTATTTCGTTGTATTTAACCTTCCAGTCTAGCAATGAAGGATCAAGTCCGTCGAAGAAGTAAAGTGAGAGTGCGAGGTTAGCCACAGCGCTGACGCAGAATGAACCAAACATGATGAGTGAGCACTTCCAGAGCAGTGATTTGTAGTCAGTCTGCGTGTCTTTTTCTTTGACGGATTTTTCAATGCGCTTCACATCAAAGAGTCCGTCATTGTAGAGGAATGTGTTGAGTAGGGGTGATGCCATCTTGTGCGTGATGAGGAACAGCGAGCCAATGACGAGTGGCTGGACAGCTTCTTTTATCCCGAAAATCATGCCTACATGTGGGCGAGCCGACTCATCGTAGTATAGGTAAATGGTGATCAAACCAGTGAGCAAAATGGCGAAGAGACCCACGCAGGAGAAGAGATTGAGCTTCTTGTGCTTGATGAAGTGCCAGATGCCAAATGCTAGTGGCAGGATGAGTGCGATGGTCATGGCTACAACTGGTCCGAGGTGCCAGAATTTACCTTCTTCTTTACTCATGAAGCTGAGGATCATCACCGGGGCGATCACGTTCACTACGATGTCGAGCAGTGAGTTATCAGGTTTCTTTTTGTCGGTTTTTTTTGTGTCGGTTTTTGAATCAGCCATGCTATCTTATGGATTGGTAATTTGTTTCCTATGCATTGGCATGTCAGCAGAAACTTGCAAGTTTGAATTTGCATGTGGATGAAATCATAGTTAAGATGGATTTTATGAAAAACTACATTTACCTCTTCTTTCTCTCCATATCATTGGTCACGTTGAATAGCTGCGATAGTGGTGGTTCATCTTCTAGTAATAATAGTGGGGGAGGATCTGCACAGAAGCGTTCTCTTTATGTGGCTGGAGACTCATGGGCAGATATTATGGATGATAGTTTAGTGCAGGCGGAGCTGGGTGAACGGAATTTATCTAGCAGAGTGACCGTACATAAGCATGGAGTGGGTGGAAGTACTGCGAGAGGATGGGCAAGTGATAGTGGTGGCAGACTGACTAACTTAGCGAACGCGATAGCTGCTGACCCGGATCCTGCACCCGTGGTGTTTTTGATCGTGGGAGGGAATGATATTTTTGATAACAATAGCACCGATGGCGAGATAGCTGGCTATGTGGGGCAGATAGTGAGCCGGCTCAAGACAGCGCGCAGCGATGTGCGGATCGTGTTCGGTGGATATGATACATTTAATCTCAACGTGAACCCTCTCCAGTGTAATCTCTTAGCCATCACTGTGCTGGGCAGCACTAGCCCCGCAGTGATCAATAACAGAGTGTATAATGTCTATAATGCTTCCGCGAGCGTGGTCAATGGCTACAGCAATGCTCAGGCTGTGAATACCTTTGGAGCATTAACAGGACGCGCAGGAAACCCAGATTTAAATACCTTTAGCCCAGTAGAGTATTTCGACGACTGCATTCACCTAAACGATGCCGGCTACCAGATCTACCTCGATACGGTGTTTGATCTGGCACTGCAGAGCGTGCTGGATGAGGATGTGGAGTAGGTAAATTGTTAGACGCTATTCGTTGACTCTAAATGCGATGTAATGCTGAGTATTGGAATCTACTACAGGTATAGGAACAATAGCCCATTGGCTGATAATGGGGTCGATAATAAATTTGGTTTTAGGGATACTTAAGCTTTTGAAGATGGGCATGAGTGTGGCGCGATTTTCTAGTGTTGCGAATATTACATCCTCGGTTTTGCTGATGTGCTTATAACTTAGATTGATAACAGTTTTGCCATCAAGTCGCTTGGAGGTTCCTTCGATACTGATTCCTAAATCTCTGATCGCAAATTTAGCAGGAAAGAAATCTTTATGATACTCGGATGGATATTTATAGGGTTTAACGTTAGAGAATAAAAATGTCCCCTTGTTTAAGGGGATTTTGATGACTTGATCTAGTCCGAGACTGTTATGATCAAGAGCATTTATGATTTGTTTTTCAGAGAGTGGTTTGTGTCCTTTGGCGGGTCTCAATTTGAACTCACGGAGTTCTATCATTTTAGCAGATAACGTGAGAACCATCCCAAGAAGGATAAAGGAGCTAATAATCATTTTTTGCATAGGAATCAGCGTAGTAGATCATTCGTATTGAGAAAATAGTAAAATGCGGGTGAATTTACATTTCGTGTTGGTGCTTGCAGCCCTCTGTCTTCTTTTTTTTGTCTGCCTATTTATGTATTATTGCCTATTTATTTATGCGTGAAACACTGGGTTCAACGTTGATTTATGATCAGTGCTATGGCTGGATCTCGATGACCTTGCCGTCTTTCCAGCTGATGAGAGGCATTCCTAGGCGCTTGTGCTCAGCGCGTAGCTTGCGAGCAGCACGGTGTTGCGCTTTCATAGCGATGCGACCTTCTTCAGTTAAATCTTTTTCTGAAAGTGGTTTCAGTTCTTTATAGATTGGTTTAATCATTGAATGTCTAAGTAATTAGCTATGTCATGTATAGCATGGGTTTTATAATCTGCCAAGGGCTTAAATTTCAGTGAATGAGCATTCCAAAAGTGCCAGCGATCTGCTAAAGGCAAGTAATAAGCCACTAAATTATAAAACGTGCGTGGATATCTGCGGCGAATGTCTTCGCTAGGGACGTGGTGCCCGCCTTTTTTGACGCGTTGATTCACGCGTCTGATGGATTCTTCCGGAGCGGGGAGCCAGAGGAAGTGGAGGACTACTTTGTAGCCTTGTTTCTTAGCTCGTTTTATCATGCGTGTGTGACCCACTCCGCTGATGGTGGATTCTAGGGCGAAATTCTTTTTCTTTTCGATCATTTGATGAGCTTCATTGATGAGAAGCCGCCCAGCCTTAAATGCGACTGATGGAGGATCGAAAGGGGAAAGGCCTCTGGCTATTTCATCTGCGTTTAGAAACCGATAGCCTTTTAACTCACGAGTAAGAATCTCAGCTGCAAAGGTAGTCTTGCCTGCTCCGTTAGGACCGGTGATGAGGAGTAGTGTGGGCTGGGTTTCACTCATGATGATTGGAGGGATTTGAAGAATGCGCAGAGTCGTTCAGCTTCTTTTTTGTTGGTGTAGTTTTGTTCTACATGTTGTCTGCCTGCTATTCCCATTTCTATAAGTTTAGCAGGGTTTTGGATCATTTCATCTAGTTTCTGGCGTATGGCTTCCGAGTCACCTGTTGGGACGCAGTATCCGTGGACTCCGTTTTCTATAATGTCCTTCCATGCTCCTGCCTCTGAGGTGAGGACGGCGACTCCTGATGCCATGGCTTCTAGCGGAGTGAGTCCGTAGCCTTCATTCCTGCTGACTGCACAGACGATGTCCATGTTGCGGTAGAGTGCTGGGAGTTCGCTGAAGTCCACTTTGCCTAGAAATTTTACTTGATCTGTTAGATTTAAATTAGCATCAGAAATTTTCTGCTGTTGCTCATCGAGATAGGACTGGAACTTAGGAGTGGTTTCTCCACAGACTTGGAGAGTGACGTAGGGGTAAGTTTTTAGGACTGGGATGATGGCATCTATGAGGAGGTCGATGCCTTTTGAGGGGCGAATCCTGCCGAATACTCCTATCTTTAGTTGCTCTGAATTTTTCTCCTGAGCAGGGGAGTAAGTAGCGACATCGATACCATGTGGGATGACGATGTCTGCTGGTTTCTTCAGATAAGAATTCGCTGCTGTACAGGTGGTGATGATGGCGTCCATCTTGCTCATTAGCCATCGTGTGAAACGTGAATGATGCCGCTGTGCGGTGGAGGTAAAGACAATTTTTATTTTCGACCCGAAGAATTTTTTTGCGATCAGTGCTTGGATCATTTCATCATTTCTTCGCGCGTGAAAGATACGCGGTGAGCCATTTGGCAGGGGTGTTTTACAGAGCTTAGTGAACTGGCGGAAGGTCAGCCAGTGAGTGTCTTCGTCTAGGTGATGTTTTCCAAGAACCGCAGTCTTGAGATGCTTTTTCTGATGCGGGAGCACCTGTAGCATGGTGGAGGTGACGCCAGAGAAACGTTTGTTAGAGTTTCCGAGAATCAGCTGAGTTTCTGGATCTACGTGGTTCATAAAATTTCAGAAATTACCTTGTTGATGTTAGTGGTAAACTGCTGATCGTTTTCTATGAACCACTGGCGAGCTAGCTCAGATTTTTGGATTTTAGAGGATTTTTCTTCTTGGAGTAGAGTAGAAATTTTCTCTTCTAACAGATCAGGATCAACAAAGAAATTAGTTCCGAGATGACGAGGTTCAGTTTTGTGGAAGGGGATGAGGACTCCGCGATCATCGGACACGAGCTCATTCATCGGTGGGGCGTCTGTTGTGACAACGATTGCCCCACAGCTCATGGCTTCTACGATGTAGTGCCCCCAGCCTTCAGACTGAGATGGGCAGAGATGGATGCCGTGTGTATTCGCTAACTCGATGAGTTCTTCATAGGGAAGATATTCTGCGATCAGGCGCACATTGTTAGGGACATTTTCTGGTGCATTATCTTTGTGTTGCACGATGGTCAGTTCTGGCCATTCAGGGTGTTTTGACCAGAGTTTAAGAATTGTCTCTGTGCCTTTCAGAGTAGATCGGCCTGCTAGGTGGAAAAATTTACCGTATTCTGGAGCTGTGTTCTCTAGATTAATGTTCTTTGAAGTGAAACCAACATACTGTGAGTCTGCACCAAGTTTTGAGAAAATTTTTTGAGCATGATTTGATTTACATAGGACATGATCGATGTTTTGGAGTCGATCTACGTGTCGCTCAGGAAAACGCTCTTGGTTTGGAATAAGTAGATTCTTTTTTGCGGCTCCAAACCAGACAGGGAAAACACGCTCCAGAAATAGATTAGCGTCATATTGATGTTTAGGACCAAACCATTTTTTAAACAGTGAGCGAGATCTGCAATGGCTAAAAGTGACCTGGTGACCGCCTTTCTCTAGCGCTTGGGTTAGCAGCAAGACGTCACTATCGAGACCCACTCCATTTGACCTTGCGATGATGTTAATGTGTTTGCTCATTAGAATAGTTTGCGTTAGAGGATATAGAGTTGAGGCGGGTGTAAATCAATCACTAAGTAATAATTATCTTGTATAATGAGATGTCTGATTTAGAAGAAAGCATCCCTGTGAGTGAAGAAAATGAACGCATTATGAAACATCGGCCACATCCTATTTTCAGGGTAGAAAAGCCTGTGAAAGTCTCAAAATATAGCAGAGATGAATGGAGGTTGTTAGAGTGTTTTGAAACGGGGTTAGTGTATCTAGATAATCCGGTGGATTATGCTTCTTTGAAGAAGGATTATGCTTGGGAAAAGACGTATGCTAAGCTGAAGGAAGAGAAAGAGAAGAATGAACCTGTGTTTAGTAAACTCAGCGCGATGGTGAAATTTATCAGGAGGAAGGTGAGAAAACTTCCTAAGATTTATACCTTGCCAGTGGATCTGTGTGAGTCTCATTTCGCTGATAGAGAGGTGCTGAACATTCTTGATGTTGGCTGTGGAGATGGGCATTATTCATTTTCTATTGCCAAGAGCATCGCTTCCAAGACGGGTAAACAGGTGATTCCTAATGGAATAGAAATATCAGTTGAATTACATAAGCTTGCGGATGCGAAGCTTCGAGAGTTAGGTGGTGAAGTGGTTCATTCTCCGGCTGTAGAAGGGATGGCTGAGCTGAAGGATAGCTCGCAGAATTTAGTCATTATGCATTCTTTTCTAGAGCATGAGACAGACCCAATTGGTTTATTAGAAGCCTGCAGATCTAAGCTGAGTGAGGATGGGTTGCTTATTATTAAAGTTCCTAATTTTGCTTGCTGGAACCGATTAGTTAGGCAGCACAAATGGTGTGGTTTTAGGTTCCCAGACCATGTGAATTATTTCTCACCGAATAATCTGAAGCTTATTCTTGAACAAGCAGGTTTTAAAATTTTCCAGATGAACTTTTTCGACACCATTCCTACCAGCGATAACATGTGGGTGGTGGCGAGTAAGTAAGTATTACCACTACTTGACCTTACTCGATCCTGTGATGAGGCGAGCTTTTTCCTTAGCCTCAGGGGTAAGTTTTTCTATGCCGAGATACTGTTTGAAGAACCACATTCGGTCAGAGTTCGACCAATGGGGAATACCCCAATACATATTTTTGAGATCTCTTTTGATGAATTTGATAGAATTTTTCCCCGGATACTTGGCACGTTCTAGATCAATGAGACAGGTCTCTACTTTATCGGGGAACTCTGGTTTGCCGTCAACGAATGGGATGTTGACATAGATGTGCCGACCATACAATGCGTTGTGAATGATGCCGTGATCATGAGCATTTTTGACTACATTTAAAATGGAGCTCAGAATAGCGCGGCGTTGCTCACGTGGTGGCCAGCCATGCTCAGCATACCATTCTGTGACCTTGATGATCTCTTCCATGCCTTCGAGGTTTTCTGAGACGATCATACACTGACGGTTACCCTGATGCTTGCGGTTTCCGAACATCACGATGTTCATCGTGGGGATGCAGGCTTCTCGCATGCGATGGAAATTTTTCCATTCGATGGCAAATGTCGGGATTTTAAAAAACTTTAGCAGGGTGTTATTTGGGTAGTGATTTTGTTGTCGTTTGAGATAAACGCATGTTCCGTCATTGAGAGTGATACGGTGCACCATGCTCCAGCTAGAATTGGCATCTTTACCTCGGAAATTCCCTTCTTCCACGAGCTCACCATCAGCTTTCCACCAGTCATCAAAATCTCCATAGCCTGCTTTCTCAAAGATAGAAACCCAATTAGGGTGAACGTAGGATTTGCGTGGAATTTTAGATTTCATGAGTGGTTGTTAGTGAGTAGTTGGGTAAAGAGTTCTAAATATGAAAGAGTCATTTTTTCCCAGCTGAATTGACTAGAGTGATCTAGATTGAGCTGGGTCTGAGTATCTGAGAGATGCTTTTCCTCGTTGAGAAATTGATTGACCAAGCTAGCCATGGCAAGTGGTGCCTCATCCTTCCAGATAAGACCGGCATCGCCTACTACTTCTGGGATAGAGGTTTTGTCAAAAATGAAGGCTGTTTTTCCATGTTTCATGGCTTCTATAGGAGGGAGTCCAAAGCCTTCTAGCTTTGATGGAAATAGGAACGCATCACAGTTTTCTAACAGCCAGTTTTTAGTGCTGTTAGAGATATTAGCTAGAAGATGAACACGGTCGTTGATGTTGAGTTCATCGATTTGTTTTTTAAGGTGATCAATGTAAGAACCGCTGCGGGATCCAGCTATGACAAGGTGTGTGTTTTCATCGATGTGAGGCATCATAGCGATGATCGCTTCATAGTTTTTTTTCTTCATGAAAGCACCTAATGAAAACAAAAATCGTTCTGGCAATTCACCGCTAGGTTTCTCTCCAGTTTGAGCTTCGCTTACTCCATTATAAATTACCTGTCTAGGAATGTGAGATAGTGTAGGGTAATACTTTGATAGTTCTTGTGCTGTGAATTTAGAAATACAAACTAGGTGGTCACAGTGACGTAGATAGTGTAAACTTTGCTTCAGATATTTATCCTTTTTATGAGGTTTTTCATAGAATGGATTGAAGTCATGAATAGTGGCAATATGCTTGCAATGATTGCTTTGGGGAACTCGGTTTTCGCTGTGAAAGGGGGAGTGCCAGAGGTCAAATTCTTTGACTAGCGAGCGAGATTGAAGTTGCTTGAAATTGCTTTGCTTGATGCATTTGAATTTAGTTGAAAAATTAGGAATGCCCGAGCGTGGTGTCAGTAAATGAATGTCAAACTCTTCCGCCTGAGGTAGTGCCTCAAGCTGAGACAGATAGGATCTGATATAGGTGTCTAGCCCATTGTTAGGATGCCTTAGTTTTCCTACGTCGATTAGGAGTTTTGGAGAATTAGAACTCATTAGTAATGTAACTGTCGTTAGCTAAATATAGCGCAGTTGAGCTACAGGAAGCAAGGTATTCTTAAGGTGATTAGTAGGTCTATCTAGCTGACTTCCAGGCTGTCTGAAAAAGGTTGACTATACATGCCGGGATGTTAATTTTTTTAGCCTATTAACGCGCTTAATTTTGGCAGTGGATTATCCCGAATCACTCTCTTGTTAGCGACAACTTTTTTATTCTAAACTTATATCTGATGAGTTCATCTAATCCAACTCTGAGCGGAGAATTTGCCTCCGATAATGATACCTTGTCGGGTCATTGTGAGACGATATTAGAGTTATACGCAGAGTCAGATGATGTAGTACAGGCGGGTCGCAATACTCTTAAAAAGGTGGTGTTTGAGGGTTCAGACTGTGTGGTGAAGGCGTTTCGGATTCCTAGTTTTCCGCAGAATTTCAGCTACGGATTATTTTCTAAATCCAAAGCGAAAAAGTCCTATGATAATGCGAAGCGCTTGTTAGATCTGGGGTTTCTGACTCCTGCGCCAGTCGGTTTTTTTGAGTATAGGAGTGGTGGGAAGCTGAGGAATAGTTATTACATTTGTGATTTTGCTCCAAACGTGAAGACCCTACATGAGCTTTGGAATGATGATGCTAAGCCCGCTTCGGATCTCATTCAGGAGTTTGCTGCGTTTTGTGTTCTGTTGCATTCTAAAGGTGTTTTGCACCGAGATTTTAATCCAAAGAACGTATTGATCTCTCAAAGCAATGGAGAAAGAACATTCTCTATGGTGGATATTAATCGCATTACTTGGTGTGAGAATAT
>CAKZMG010000256.1 GCA_937128235.1 uncultured Verrucomicrobiales bacterium | reverse complement strand
GGGAAGGTCATCTCAGCGGTTACGAAGGCGGATGTATTGCCACCGAGGACTTCTCCTGTGGCAGGGTCTCTTGGTCCTACATCGCGGAATTCATAGCCACGGAGGTTTTTAGCGCCACCTAGGAATTGTCTCTCGAAGATGCGTGGATCATCACTTCCGTCAATGACATTAACTTCACCTTCAATGGTGAGGATGGAGTCCCACCAGAGATTCCAGTGCTTGGCTCCTCTTGCTTTTAGTCCAAATGTATTCACGTCTCCACCGAGACCTGAGTAGTAAATACCGAGGTCAATCTTGTGACCGCTACGTGGTGTGGTGAGTGCATCTCTGCTGTTGTAAACGTAGTTTAGCCCGATGATGCTGCGAACGTAGTCTCCATCTTCTGCGAGGAAGCCTGATCCGGCTGGGGTATCGCTATCCACATCTACTTCTATCTTTTCTAGGCGGTATTCAGCCTTGATGTAGGAGCGTTTTCCGAGTGGCTTACGGAGATAAATAGCACCACCTGCATTGAGCTGATCATAGTAGTCACTGTAGTATTGTGAGCCTTTGTAGTAGAGCTCGCCGCCTAGTGAGAGGCGCTTGCCTAGGAACCATGGCTCCACGAGTGAGATCTTAAAGTTCTGTGTCTCCGCACCTGCTCTTATCTCCATGCCGAATCTCTGTCCACCACCGGTAAATGCCCATGGGTTTCTGATGTCAAAGTTTGTCTGCTCAAGTGAGACTTGTCCGACGATGTTATCGATAGAGCTGAATCCGATTCCGAACTGCAGCTGACCTGTTTTCTTCTCGGCTACGTTGACGTTGATGTCTCTGTATCCAGGCTGTGAGCTTCCTGATGGGGCTACGATGACTTGGCTGAAGTATTGTAGGTTACGCAGACGTTTTCTGGTTGTTTCTATATCTACGGTGTTGAAGTTATCGCCCGGCTTGAGCGGGATTTCGCGGCGGATTACGCGGTCACGAGTGATGTTGTTTCCCTCGATGGTGACTTTACCTACACGGAAGAAGTTTCCTTCTGTGACGCGGTAAATGACGTTTACATTGGTTCCACCAGCTGGCTTGACCTCTGGTCTCACGCGGGCATCTGCGTAGCCTTTTGAGCCGTAGTAAGCGCGGATGGTCTTGATGTCTTCACGGATTTTCTCAGAGGAATATTCCTTACCTGCAGCGAGTGTGAGTGCTGGTGCGAGGTCAGCTGGGGTGAAGACTTTCATGGGTCCAAAGGCGACTTGATTCACATTATACTTCGCACCTTCATTGATGTTGAGGACGAGATCCACGCGTCCGTCTCTCACTGGAACACGAGAGAAACCGGATGAGGAAACTTTAAGGAATCCTTTGTTGCGGTAATGCTCTAGCACTAGCTCGCGGTCATCTTCTAGCTTATCTAGGTCGATGTTTCCAGACTTGGTGATGAAGGAGAAGATACCTTTTTGCTTAGTCTTCATAAGATTTCTAAGCTTATGGCTGGCGATGCTGCGGTTGCCTGCGAATCTGATCTTGCGGACGATGCTTTTCTGTCCTTCAGCGATGGTGTAGATGAGGTCTGAGTAGCCTGGGCGGTTGGTAGGCTGGATGACGTATCCTACGACTACGTCTGGGAATCCGAAGGCATTGTATTTCTTGAGAATCTTATTTTTCCCCTTGAGAATGAGTGCATCTGTGAGTGGCACACCTGGCTTGATGTCAACATCCTTGACTAGTTCTTTACTTCTAAATTTAGTATTATTTCTGAACCCGACACCTACCACATTGGTCTGAGTTTCTACCTGCACGATGAGTCTAACAGAGTTACCACGCTTATCTACGAAGATATCTACGTCTTCCACTAGCCCCTTTGCTACGAGGTTTCTGATGTCATCATCTATTTTCTCTGAGGAATATTTCTGACCTGCCTTAGAGGACATGTTGTCTAGTATTCTCTGTCTCGCTACTGTTTCTGGTCCGCTGTATTTGATGTTAACGGAGCTGATGTTCTTTCCTTCTATGTCCTCTTGCGCTGCTACATTCTGCGCGCCTGTGAAGAGCACGAGAAATGTGAGGGCGAGAGAAGAGAGGATGGATAATGATTTTCTCATAATGGTTAAATGGTAGTGATGGGTAGTGGCTAATTTTAAGTAAAAAGTTGCTAGTGAGATAACAGCGGTTAGAGCCCCCTAGGTCAAGGGATAACTCAGCATATGGAAGTATTTCTCAAAGGTTTACTAATTTACTAATGTGTTGTTCACTGAGATGAGAGGGTGTAGCTTAATGCCATGGTAAAGCATGTTGTTAGAAAGCTGTTAGGGATCACATCGCTGTTAGGTATGTTGTTCATCCTAGTGGGCTGTAAAATAGATGGTGATGAGCAGGTAGAAATCCATGCTGATGGAGCACTGACGATGCGTGTGAACTATCAGATTCCAGAGCTAGGAATGAGTCTTAAAGAGGGCAGGGCACTAGTAGATTTTCTCAAGGATTTCGATTCTAGGCACGATAGTATTTCTATCAGCGATCTAAGCTGTGAGAGCGCTGGGAATGCTACGGTGAGGATCATTGCTGAGATTCACAGCACAGATGCTATGCAGTTACGAGGAATCATAGAGGGGGAGTTAGAATTGTTAGAGTCTGAGGATACTGAGCTTTTGGATCTGAAATTATTAGCGAAAATAAAAGCGATCATTGGCAATATTTCGATTCGCGTGCAGGATCTAAACATAGAGTTCAACCGCACGATTGAGCTCGATGACTTACTTAAAAAGGAGCTACCAAATTTAAACTCAAACTTAGTGGGTAATTATCAGTTCAGATACAGTCTCACCTCACCCAGCCCAGCCACTCATCATAATGCGACGATGACCTCTAACAACGGCAGAACCCTCACTTGGGTGATGCCTCTGAAGCAACATATTGATGCTCCGTTCATCACGCAAGCTACGCTACCCATCCCTATTCCATGGTGGGTTTGGCTGCTGGTGGGTCTTGCGTTTTTGGTGTTGTTGCTGATCTTGTGGAAAATTTTTACCTATGTGAGGCGGAAATTGACGTAGTTTCTATGGACTTATAGAAATATTCCTTTTAAATTAGGCGTATCTGAATAAGGATCACAGAGAATTTCACCATGGATAGATCACCGCCACCACAAGCTTCACAGCAAGAAAATGAAAGAAAGCAGACTCCTTCATTTTTCCCATCGATTCATAGTAAGAGCACAGCCTTGCTAGCGATGCCATTTCTCTGTGCTGGCGTGCTGGGCATGGCCCAGACGGTGACTTCTCCTGTGGAAACGAATGCAAGTCTGGCTCCTACAGCGGTGAATGTGGCTCAGAAGACTGAGGCAGAAACGAACGCGGAGATTAGCGATGGTGAAGACTTAGACGCGAATCAGGCAAGTATCCGCACCCGTAAGGATGCGCGCACCATGACACTTTCTATCCCAGCACCGCGTGGGCAGATCACGGATCGCTTCGGCTATCCATTCGCTCAGAATACTGTGGTCTGGTATCCCGCGATCCAGATGAAGCAGTTTGATGATGAGTCTGATGCGCATGTTCTCAAATGGACGCGTGAGAGACTAGCGAAAGCCAACGAGGTTTTTGGAATAGAGATCAAGGTCACAGATGAGGATATACTGGAACATTACAAACACAGACGCTGGTTACCGATGCCATTTAAGCATGTGGTAAAGAGCTCCTCACGCGAGAAAGTAGAAGCGCAACTCATGGATGGTCTCATTTTACATCCCATCTACCAGCGAGTCTATCCGCAGAAATCTAGTGCTGCACATATCATCGGCTATGTAGGTAGTAAGAGCCGTAACTTAGAAGTAGGCCCCATCAACTACGGAGACCCACTCTTCTGGGAAATGAAAGGTCGCGGCGGGCTTGAGAATAAATTTGATGACATCCTCAAAGGCAAAAACGGCAAGCGTAAGCTGCAATACAACAGTCAAGGAAAGGAAGTGCGCCGCGAGGACATCTCACCAGAACCCGGTGGAACCGTGGTCACTACGATCGATATGGAGTGGCAGAAGCGCGCTGAGCGAGTATTACGCCAGCACTGTAAGCGTGGTGCATTTGTTGTCATTGACATCGAGACTGGTGAGGTTCTGGTGCTCGCATCCCGTCCCTCTTATGATCTGAATCTCAGAGTGCCCTACATGAAACAGGAGGATCTGGATAAATTACTAGATGATCCAGGAAAGCCACTCTACGCACGAGCCTACCAGGGAGAATATCCGCCCGCATCTGCCTTTAAAGTAGTCACGGCAATGGCAGCGCTTGAGACAAAAGCCATCTCTCAATACAGCACACTAGAATGTCCCGCTTACATTAAGCTTGGGAATATTAAAATGTATGATTGGTCCAGACGTCACAGAGGCAGAATGAATGTAGTGCAAGCGACGACACTCTCTAACAATCCATTTTTCATCCAGGCAGCACTCTCATCTGAGAGAAGAAAAATGGGAGAATTTATGAACATCGCCAGCCGTCTAGGCTATGGAGTAAGGACCGGACTCCCACTAGAAGGTGAGAGACCAGGAACCATTCTAACAGAAGAATATGCTCAGCGAAGATATGGAAGAAGTATTAAGCAAGGTGACATAGCAAACGCAGCCATCGGGCAGGGACCTATTTTAGCCACTCCTCTCCAAGTCGCGCAGAGTATGGCTGGCATCGCAAATGGTGGGGTCTTACCAGAGCTCCATCTCATCAAGCAGCTACAGAACTCTAAAGGAGTCATCACCATGGCAAGTAAGCCCTCTGATAGAAATCAAATCAAGGTGAGCGCCAAAACCGTGGGCATTATCCAAGAGGGAATGTATAAAGTAGTCAATGCTGCCAACGGCACCGGAAAGCGTGCAGCTATCTCTTACTCCGTACTCTGTGGAAAGACAGGAACCGCTCAGTGGGGACCAGCAAGCAAGAAACAGAACCTCGCGTGGTTTGCAGGATTCTTCCCACTGGATAAACCAAAATACGCATTCGCAGTGCTCTATGAGGGCTCACCATTTGAGAAGATCAGTGGAGGAAGAAAGGCAGGACCGATGGTGCCAGCGTTCTTTAATCCGCTAAAAGGAGAGGCAATTGTTAGACACCAACTTTCTCAGAAAGCACTCATCATACCTGAAGATGATGTCACTGCGCTAGAAGCTCCTAAAACTCCTGGTAAGGCGATCTTAGTCGATGAAGTAGAGAATCCAGATGGAGAGCTCCCTGATGCATTACCACCAGAAGTTCCAAAAGCACTCATCGTGGAAGATGATCCTGTGGACACACCAGCAGAGGAGCCGGCAGATCCAGATGCACCAGCTGAGCCTGCTGAACCAGTAGACCCTACTGAACCGACCGAGCCGGCACCTGAACCAGCGCCAGCGAGAGCCGTGCCAGTGGAGGATGATCCGGTAGATCCAGAAACTCCTGCCGAGCCAGCCGAGCCTGCTAACCCAGAAGTTCCGCCACTTAGAGACTTACCCCAAGCGCTTGATCCTGCGGATAAGCCAGAGCCACCGAAAGCCGTTCCAGTAGAATAGCCCCCAGAAAAGACTAGGAATCATCCACGCGCATGTTCGTTCTCAAGAAATTATTTAAACTCCGTGATAACGGAGACACATCTGGTGACGGTGAGAAGCCCTTCATGGAGCACCTTGAAGACCTGCGTGATGTCATCGTAAAAATAGTCATCACTCTCCTCATCGCTACTATTGGTTGCTACATCTTTCGCGGTGCGCTGATTGATATTTTACGGAACCCCATGGAAGAAGTCTGGAATAATATCCAGATAGAAAAACTCCCCGCAGACATCTCTCCAGACCTCTGGGAACAGGCAAAGAAAACCGCCCACGCAGCCTCTGGTCTCAACTCCGAGCAGCAGACTCACCTCTATGCTCAGTTTGAGGATGAGAAGCTCCGCCACTACGCGCAGACAGCCACCTATTACCGTGCCGCGCTCCTCGTAGAAGACCTAGAAAAGCGGAAAAATTTCGTCAAAGGCTTCCCACAAATTGACCAGAAAACCAAGGATCTCCTTCTCGTTCTGTTAGAAAAGCAACCCAGCGCAGCCCTTGATGCTAAAGGCAGTGTGGTTTACATGCAGTCACTCAAGCCCACAGAGACCTTCATGCTCGCCATCAAGCTCTCCGTCTTTGCGGGTATTATTATTTCCTTCCCATTCCTGCTCTATTTTATCCTCCAGTTTGTATTACCTGGGCTAAAGGAAAATGAGAGGAAAGCACTCTGGCCGGCACTCATCATCGGCTTCGGGCTCTTCCTCACAGGCGTATTTTTCTGTTACTTCCTCGTCCTACCAAAGGCACTAGACTTCTTCTTCACCTACTCGGGCGGAATGGGTGTGGAGAACGAATGGCGCATCGGTGACTACATCACTTTCACCACTCAGTTCACCCTCATTTTCGGACTCGCGTTTGAGCTACCAGTCGTGGTCATGACACTCGTCAAACTCGGTCTCCTCAGCTACCAGACCATGAGCAACACCCGCTCCTATGCCGTTCTCACCATCTTCATCGTGGGAGCCATCATCACCCCTACAGGAGATGCGCTCACCCTCTCGCTCCTCGCAGTTCCTATGTGCTTGCTGTATGAAATTTGTATTTGGTTAGCCTACTTCAACCAGAAAAAAGAACTCGCAGCAGAAGCTCAAGAAGAAGCTGAGATCCAAGACTACGTAGATCGTCAGCACCAGAAGGAATCATCCTCAGTTCCGGTTCCCGTTGCAGTTCCAGGGAGAATTTCCACTGAAGATGAGAATGAGGATGAAGACTATCATGAGGATTACCATGATCACGAGGAGCACGACGATGACTATCATCATGAAGGTGAAGAGATGGACGATGGCGAAATAGAAGACTTCTCCAAGACCATAGAAACTGATACAGATACAGACTCAGAACCTGATAAAGAAGACTCAGATGATGATGACAACGACTTCTACGATGACGATGACATAGACTATAATCCCGGCGCATCCTTCGAGGCACCACCAGCGGAAGTTGACGAAAATAAGGAAAATAAGGACGACAAAAAATAACCCAATAACCAGCAACCCAACAACTAACAACATGTATTCCATGACCGGATTTGGCAGGGGCGAGCACGCCACCACTGCCCTCATCGCTAGAGTAGAACTTACCTCTATCAATCGCAAACAAGCGGAGGTACTCGTGCAGATGCCGCGTATCTACTCAGAGCTAGAAGCAGAGATCCGTAAGCTTGCATTAGAGAAAATTTCCCGTGGCAGACTCACCATCAACATCCAGTTAGAGCCAGCCACAGAAGCAGAATCTGAGCTACAAATTGACACCGCAAAAGTCATCGCCCTCCAAGCAGAGATCCAGCGGCTCAATGAACTACCAGATCAGAACCTAGATCTAAAACTTACCTCTAACGATATTCTCCGCCTACCAAATGTCCTCACCACCACGGACAACAACGCAGACATAGACACCGCAAAAACCGCCATTCTCCCAGCACTCACCGCCGGTCTAGAATCCCTCATGACCATGCGTGCCAGCGAGGGCAGTCATTTAAAAAAAGACACCCTAGACCGCCTCAGCATCCTAGAAAATGAAGCCAAACTCATAGAAACCCACGCCCCCAGAGTGCTGCAGAGATACCGTGAAAATTTACACAAACGGCTAGCTGAAAGTGGGCTCGAACTCGATCTAACAGACGAGCGCCTGCTCAAGGAAATAGGGCTCTTTGCGGAGAAATGTGACATCTCAGAAGAACTCACCCGCCTCGCCTCGCACTTCCTAAAATTCCGCGAGTATCTGGACGCAGCAAGCGATCAGCCGGTAGGCCGCTCACTAGATTTCCTCTGCCAAGAACTCAACCGCGAGTTCAACACCATCGGCAGCAAAGCCAATGACGCAACCCTAGCCCAACACGTAGTAAACGCCAAAACCGAGCTAGAAAAAATCCGCGAACAGATCCAGAACGTGGAATAGGCTTATGATGGCTAAATCCGCGATCTCAGACAATAAATCTTCTCTTGCTTACCTCTAATTCTAGGTGTATTATGAAATTATGATCGCAGAAAATCTTAAGCACCAGATCGACAATCTTACAAAAGATCAACGTCATGAGGTTTCCGTTTATCTCACCAAGCTCCAATTAGAGAGTGATCCTGAATACTGGAAAACCATACGAGAAAGATCCAGTGACACGGACTCATCAAGCTGGGTTAAAATTGAAGGCTTCTAGTAACAGTCACAAAATCATGATCTATTTGATTGGAGGTTTCGCATTTTTCATAGCTCCATTAGTAATTATAGCCGCGATTGTTTTAGCGATTAAAAACCGAGTATCTCCCTTTTTAAAAAAGCTCTATCTTGGTTTCACTCTGCTCACAGCAGCTGCGTTATTCTACACGAGTTACTTTCACGTTTACTACTCTAACCCGAATACAAAAGTCCATGGTTGGCCATTTTCATATTTAGTATTTCAACGTAGAGATTCAACATCTCCATGGTTAGACTACGTGGGATCACCACTGTTGACGTATCCAGCAAGTTTGGTTCTATTTCTAACAATCCCTTCTTTACTGCTATTAATTTGGATGTTTTTCAGCCGTGATAGTCATTGACTCTAGTAGAGCTGTTAGATTACACTACATCTCATTATGAAAAGTAAATTTTTTCTCTTTGGAGTATTCAATCTGATAGTGGTTATCTGCGGTATCACAGCGTGCAGCCAGCAGACCAATAACAATGCACCAACCCAAGCAATGGCGAGTGCTACTCAAACTAAACTTTCTGACTTAGGTGAGGGTCATGCCATTTACATGCGACAATGTTCGCAGTGTCATGAGGCTAAATTGCCAGAGACCATCCCTTCTAAAGCCTGGCACGTGATCGTTCCGGGCATGGCTTGGAATGCTGGTCTCTCAAAAGAAGAAGAGGCAAAGGTGCACACCTATATCATCGCTGCGAGTGAATATAGCAAGCAGCAACGGTAATGGTGACTTCCTACATCCTAGCAGCGCGTCCCAAGACACTTCCAGCCGCGATTGTGCCGGTGTGGTTGGGGTGTGTGTTGGCTTGGTTTCTGTCTGGTGAGTTCGATGGCTGGCTCGCGTTTCACACGCTGATGGGGGCGGTGTGGATTCAGGTGGGGACGAATTTCTTTAACGATGCCATCGACTCCGATAAGGGTGCAGATACGGAGAAGCGGCTGGGCCCGATGCGCGCTACTGCCAGCGGGGCACTCTCGCGCGGAGCGGTGTATGGTGCGGCGGTGGTGTGCTTACTGATCGCTGCGGTGTTCGGTTACCTGTTATTTCAGGCGCGCGGCTGGACGATTCTTGCCATTGGCATCCCCTCGCTCTATCTCTGCTACGGCTACACCGGCGGACCATGGCCACTGGCATACAAGGGGCTGGGGGAGTTGTTCGTGATCTTGTTTTTCGGGCTAGTGGCGGTGGCTGGAACAGTGTTTGTGCAGCTGGGGGAGTGGCGGATAGAAGCGGTTCTGTTAGGTCTGCAAGTTGGCCTGCTTTCAGCGGTATTAATTTCTATCAACAACTTGCGAGACCGTGAAGAAGACGCAGGAAATAATAAGCGCACTATGGCTGTTTTGTTAGGAGAAAAGTGTGCTAAAAAATTACTTCTGTTAGAAATTTTCTTACCAGCACTACTCGGACTTGTTTGGCTCAGATATGATGTCCAGTTAGCTATTTATCCACTCGCTTACCTCTTCTTAGCGGTTCCGATAACCAGAGGTGTATTGAGTAATCAGGCAGGGAAAATTTATAATAAATACTTAGCACTAGCAGGACTACAGCTGATCATCTTCGGAGTAGCATTTCATCTAGCGATGATCTGATTGATAATAATATGCTTTCTACTTGGTTACTAAGTTGCTATGTTGGAAATCTTATGAATAAAGTAAATGTAACAGATCCAAGTGAAGTGCCTTGTCCTAAGAGTTTAAATGTTGTTGAAATATCTGTTGATGATACTTCCGAGCATTTGAAATGTTTGATTTGTGGGGAGGAAGAGTACGAGTGGGGACACACAGAAGGTCTGATGCTAGAGCACTACAAAGCAGGAAATCCTACAGGCTTGCTGGCGGGAAAAGAATACATTCGCGTCCGCAGATGCCTTAAATGCAATAACCTCCAGCTGTTCCACGTGGGGCTAGATTAGAGTAGTTTAAACAGTTTGTTTCATCATAGCGTTTAGCACATCGAGGATGGCTTTCACACCTGAGTATTTTTCCTTAAGTTTCTCAGCAGCTTTACGCGATTTTGGGTGATCATGTTTCTTTTTAGAGCCTCCGTTCTCGCCAAGTGGTGCGAAGTATTTCATGGAAAGCTTGTGGATTTCTAAGAGTCCTTCGTGGTAGAGAACATTGTTTTGATCTGCTTCTAGCTCCTTGATGATGTCATTTAAGATACGTGCATTTGCACTAGACATTTCGTAAATATCTCTCACCACACAAGCGTTAGAATACGCCCGCATTGGGTTTTTCTTTTTGATTCTGTTAGTCCAGTTGATGATGGATGCCTCAAAGTCTGCCGCCTCATCTCTGTGCTTGGACTTGCCTTTTTTCATAAATTTACAATGCATCCACAGCATCCCATCCTCATAATAACTCGCAGGGCTAGCCCCATGTCCACCAGGGTTCATTCTGTGAAATCCGTCTTTCTTAAATTTCTTAGCAGCAAAAGAAGTAAGGTAGCGATTGTAGTCATTTCCTCCTCCAAGACCATAGACTACTTTTGCTTTGACCTGATTCGTACCTGGGATATAGCCCACGTTTGGCATGACACCGTAGGCTCTTATCTTCGTGCTCGTTTGAAATGCTAAGGCAGCACCACCAGAGTTTCCACTATAATGGATTCTGTCTTTATCCACTGGCCATGTTTTTAAAATGTGCTTCATGCAATTAATGGCATGGACTTCTCTTTTCGGGTTTTGGTTGCTAGACTCCACCGAGATTGCCATGACCCAACCTAGAGTCTCCGCTGCGTCTCTCAGTGAGTTGATGAGCTGACCTTTACCACCGCCACCCGAGTGCGTGTAGAATAGCAGTGGGGCTGGGCGGTTTAGCTTTAGGCTTTTTGGAAGATAGAGATAGTAGGTAGAGCCATTTCCTGTATCAATAGGTCCCACTGTTTTGCCTTGAGGCTGGCTCAGCCCTGTCAGAGGCTCGGCACCGCTGCCGGATACGGTACTAGCAGCAGTATCAGGTTTCTCCGCAGGCTTGAGCTCGAAATGCTTGGTTAGAAATTCTTGGTCACCCTCAGAGAGGAGGTCTAATTTTACTTTAATCACTGAGCCATTTGGCTTTTTAAAATGAACCTTTCCATTCTCTACTTTCAGAGCAGTAGCAGTGGTCTTGTGCCCAGATTTTGTCTTCCATTCTCTATTAGAAGTGGGCTCAGCATTTGCTGTGAATGTGAGACAAAAGAGGATGAAAAAAATGGGAGTTAGTGCAAGATTTTTGAAGTGAATAGTCATAATAGATACTCCAGTTTCTCTGTGTTTGAGAAAAAGTCAAATCGTATCAAGATTACTTAAGGGATCTTTTGAGTTCTTCCTATGTTTCCTTTCTTTCACTCTCATGATCAGTGAAATGATGATGCAGGTGATTCCCGTGACGAGGAACATTCTGAGAAACAATGGCAAGAAGGAATGAGGCAATCATGCTAATCATGGAGTCGGTACCTACATTTGTATCTCTCCCTACCGCCACAGAATCAAATTTTTTCGCTTTCCTTCGTTCGAATCTTCGTGCGGACCTGAAGGAGAGTCTATTTCTCTAACCCAAATACAAGTCCACCAGATCCTCATCATCTACGGCAGTTTCCCTCAGCTCAGGGTCCAGTTTAAATGACTGATTCAGGCAAGTTTTAGCATCTGTTAGATTTCCTAACACCGCGTGATAGCATGCTAAATTATAATGATACAGAGCATCAGAGAGCAGAGATTTAGGGCCCGCTAGGAGCTGCCGCAGAGCCGCCAGAGTATCCCCAGTCTCATGCAGACAAAATGCCGCATGGATAAAATAAGCCTTCTCCCGCGCATTGATCTGACACAGCTCCCTAGCCGTAGAAGCCGCCGGGTTCCAGTGCATCATCATCATCTGAGTAGCGAGTAGGAGCTTCTTATACGGTTCAGATCCGTGTTCACTAGTAGGCATATTTCTCAGCTGCACGAGCGCATCTTCCGCCATCTCGAGCTCTAAATATCCTTCTGCTACTTCTAAATCATTCACTATCTCATACTCTGCAAACAGATCCGCATAGCGCAAGATTATTCCACAATTGACTACCTGTTAGAATTTTTTAAACTCAGCAACATGAAATTTTCAGTTAAACTCACCCTGCCTCTTTTTGGACTCATAGGATTTCTTTACACATCCTGCGCGGACACTCCATCCACCTCACCAGCCACTCCGCTACCTGCAAATGAAACCCTGAGCCAGTACATGAACCCAAGCGGCTACGCATACCCCGTAGTGGATAGGGTCTGTGATCACTCACCTTGAGGCGGAAAACTTCTCGTGGCAGGTGTCATGATCAACGGAAAAAGAGAAAAAATTCTCTACAAGGATAATAGTGAACTCAAACGCTCTCTCCGGCAGCTAAAAGCCAAAAACACCCCGAGCGATCCCTTTCATAAACAAGCAAAAGAAGAAATCTCAATGATGGGAACCTCGTTGATTGAATAGATGTTAAGCGCCTAAACTCCGCGCTTGCTGCCCCAGAGCTGGATGTGGAGGCGGTCTGAGAAGCGGTAGCCCTGATCGCGGCAGATGTCTGCTAGCCAGAGGCGTTTTTGCTGGAGGGAGGTTTCGGTTCTGCCTTCGGGCATGAGGAGAATTTTTGCCTTGGGGATGGCGTAGTCATTTTCTAACTGCTGGACTTCTGTTAGATCTTCAGCAGTTTGGATCACAAATTTAAACCAAGCATTTTCTCTGCTGACAAAGTAGCGGAGGGCATCGGGTTTGATTCTCAGTTTCTCATCGTTGCCGCTGTTAGAGAGCTTGGCGGAGACGTTCCATTGATCGATGGCTTCACTCATAAATTCATCTGGAATCTGGGTGCCATTGGTCTCTACCTCAAATCTGTATTGCGGATCCAGCGCTCTGAGATGCCGGATCATTTCTGACCATGCGGTCTGCTGCAGGAGCGGCTCGCCACCAGTGAGAATCACGTTTTTACAGCCTTTGCCAATGCTAGTGACTAGCCGAGCTACCTCACCGGGTTCAAGACTCACGATGTAGTCTTGCTTGGAATATTTCACCCCAGTCTCATGAGTCCAGGGTGTGCCTTCCCAGTTCCAAGTGTAGTCGGTATCGCACCAGGTGCAGTGGAGATTACACAGAGATGATCTCACAAAAACGGATGGCACTCCCATGCTCACACCCTCACCTTGGAGAGTGTGAAAGATCTCAGGTTTGCCATCTAGTTTGGCTAATTTTAATGCTGTGGTAGCCATTATCTCTGCTCTGCAAGCAGGCTAGTTTTTCATTAACCCAGCTGCGGCAGGAAGGGTGCAGACTCCGATGATTCCGAGTGCGAGGAAGATGACGCTTGGTGAGCCATTGCCCTCAGCCGGCTTGAAGCCCTCTAGCTCGGTAGCCTCTGTGATGCTGTCTTTTTTCACGCTCGGGTCTTTTAAATCCTTAGCTGTGAGTACCGTAGCGTTTTGCGGACCTCTGTGTTCCTTGACCATTTCTGGTGTGACGGCAGATGCGCTGTTGCCCATGCTGGAGCGGACGTAGGTGAGGACATCTGCAATGTCTTGATCGCTCATGGCGGCGTTTGCTGGCATCATGCCATTGTAGAGTTTTCCTTTTACCTCGATTGGTCCTGAGAGTCCGTGAAGCTGGATTTTGATAAGATTTTCTGCTGGTCCATTGACCCACTCAGATCCTGCGAGTGGCGGGAATATTGCGACTCCTTCACCATTCGGTCCGTGACATGCCACACAGACAGCTTTGAAGATTTTCTGTCCCGGATGTCCTGCGCCTGATGCGGCAGATGCGGCTTCTGGAGCAGCAGGTTCAACAGGTTCAGCTGGCTCAGCTTTAGCTTCTGGCTTTTCAGGCATTGGTTTTGCCTCAGGTTTTGCCTCAGGTTCAGGCTTTGCAGGTTCAGGTTTTGCAGGTTCAGGTTTTTCTTCTGGTTTTTCTTCTGGTTTAGCTGGCTCAGGTTTTTCTTCTGGCTTGGCTTCTGCTTCTGCTTCAGCTGCTTTGAGTGGGATGAGGTCTTTTACGGTGAGTGGTGTTACGTTTCCTCCTACTTTAGCGCGGATGCCCTTCACTGTCTCAGCGGTGATGGCTGGTGCGTTGTTGCCCATGTTTGAGCGGACGTAGGTGAGGACGTCTGCTATTTCTTGATCGGTCATGGCGGCGTTTGCGGGCATCATAGTGTTGTATTCCTTACCTTTCACCGTGATGGGTCCCGTGAGTCCACGGAGCTGGATTCTGACTAAGTTTTCCTCTGGTCCATTGACCCATTCTGATCCTGCCAGCGGTGGGAACACTGCGATTCCTTCACCAGCTTGTCCGTGGCACATGGTGCACTTGGTCTTAAAGAGCGCTTCACCTGGGTGTGGGTCTTGGGCGTTTGCTGCTGAGAATGTGGAGCCTAGTAGTAGGGCTGCGAGTGCGCTTAGCTTAGTGAACATAGGGATCTTGGGTGTAGTGAGTGTAGAAAATTTGTTTGTTACAGAGTTGGTGGATGTTTTCATCTGGATAGTTCGTTGGTTGTTGTTGAACCTTTACGATATTTGAGCGAATTTTGCAGTGATTATTTATGATTATTTTTTTAGTC
>CAKZMG010000255.1 GCA_937128235.1 uncultured Verrucomicrobiales bacterium | reverse complement strand
CGCTGACAGTCGATAGAGCGGCTCTATCTTCTGCTGAAAACTTAGATACACAGGAGCTTAGTAATATACTCGTGGAAGCAGCTACGAGAAATGATAGTTTTGACACACTAATTTTTTTCATCGGGTAGTGTAAAAAAACGTCTGTAAAAGCTCAAATCACCTCGCTCAGCTTGCAAGGTGTCCGCCCAGGTCAGTAACTGAAGGTGCAAACACAAAAGCACCGACCAATGGACGAACAAACACTTCATAACTCATCAGACGATCTTATCAATATTCTTCTCACTAGTGGACTCAGCGACGGCTTACCCACCATCGCCGAAAAGTTACTCAATGCCGCTATGCTTCTGGAGCGCGCTCAGCACCTCAACGCTCAGCCTCACCAACGCATTGCTGATAGAACAGGCTATGCCAACGGCTTCAAGAAGCGTAACTATAACAGCACTCTAGGCAAACTTGAGCTGCAAGTGCCGCAGGTCAGAGACTGCCCAGAGCCATTCCACACGACGCTTTTTGAGCAAGGCTCTCGTAGCGACAGAGCTCTCAAAGCAGCCATTGCCTCCATGTATATTCAGGGTGTCAGCACCCGCAGAGTGACTAAAATTTTAGAATCGATGTGCGGTGGCCTCCAAGTCAGCTCAACTCAAGTCTCTAATCTAACAGCCCAACTTGATGAAGAGTTTACAAAATGGCGGGAGCGACCTCTGCCTGAAATTGCCCATCTCATTGTCGACGCTACCTACTATAAAGTGCGTATCGACGGATGTGTTAGAGACTGTGCAACGCTTATAGCCGTAGGCGTGCGTCGAGATGATGGCAAGCGCATGATCCTAGGCGTTTCATGTGCTTTATCCGAAGCCGAAGTGCACTGGAGAGAGTTTTTTACCGACCTCAAAAAGCGTGGAGTCGGCATACCTGACTCAATAACCTCAGATGCACACAGTGGGTTAAAAGCTGCTCTAAAAGCCACCTTCAATGCCAGTCCTTGGCAACGCTGTCAGTTCCACCTTCAGCAGAACGCACAAGCCTATGTGCCCAAAGAATCAATGAAAAAGGAGGTTGCTGAAACGATCCGAAATATTTTCAACGCCAACAACCTCAGTGCTGCTGAGCAACAACTCGCTCAAGCTATTGAAAAATACAAAACTCCAGCCCCCAAGCTGGCAACGTGGATGGAGGAGAACTTACCGGAAGGCTTCACCGTCTTCAGCCTCACTAGCAACCTAAGAAAACGCCTCCGCACTTCGAACATGTGCGAGACCCTCAATAGCAGCATCAAACGCAGAACACGAGTCGTCGGACTCTTCCCGAACGAAGCCTCACTTGAGCGCCTAGTTACCGCAGTTCTGATGGAGATATCAGAAGGCTGGGAAACTGGAAAAACCTACCTCACTCTCAACTAAAACAACAAAAAATAGCAGCTTCAGCCCTAACCTGAATCAGCTTTTACAGACAAAAACTTGCGCAGCCGACTCATGTTTTGCTTCAGACGGAATCGGACAATCGGGGTGGTCAAAAAATTGAGTAGTTGGGCATAATCCTAACTACAAAACATGAGTAAAAGAAAACCAAGACACTCCGCAGAAGAGAAAGCCAAGATCCTCAAACTCCACCTCGTTGAGCAGGTGCCGCTCTCGCAAATTTGCGAGGACCACAAGATCAGTCCGACCACGTTCTACAACTGGCAAAAGAAGCTCTTCGAAAACGCTCCCAGCCTCCTAGCGCCATCCAAACCAGGTCGCAGTCCAGAAAAGAAAAAGGACGACAAGATCAAGGCTCTAGAGGCCAAGTTGGCACACAAGGACGATGTTCTCAGAGAGGCCGTCGAAGCCCTTGTTATGTCAAAAAAGCACAGTGGGGAGAACTCAACAAACAATGGGTAAAGATGGAACTGCGCAACGAAATTCTCTCCTTCATTCAGCACTGGAATCAGCGTAGCGAGGTCACCTGCTTACAGCTTATTAACTGGCTCGGTATCAATCGAGGGCGTTACTACGAATGGGTAAAACGCAAAGACAAGCCCAATGAACACAACGCACCAATACCCAAGTCTCATTGGGTGTTAGAGAGCGAACGCCTTGCTATCGTCAACTACGCTAAAAGCCATCTACAGGCAGGGTATCGGCGCATGACTTATCTCATGTTAGATGAAGACGTAGCAGCTGTGAGCCCCTCGAGCACTTATCGCGTTCTCAAGGAAGCTGGCCTGATCGAACCGTGGACAAAACGTAGCACCAAAGGCACAGGATTCCAGCAGCCCACTGCACCACATGAGCACTGGCATATCGACTTCACCTACCTGCGTATCAAGAACGTCTTCTACTTCCTAGTCACCGTGTTGGACGGCTACAGCCGCGCCATTCTCAGCTGGGATCTCAAGCCTCACATGACTCAAGAAGACGCCCAAATAGTGCTGCAAAAGGCTAGGGAGAAGTTCCCAAACCAAAAGCCGCGCGTCATCAGCGACAACGGTCCGCAATTCGTGAGTCGTGACTTCAAATCCTTCATCAACATCTGCGAGATGACCCACGTAAGAACCTCCCCTTACTATCCGCAGTCTAACGGAAAGTTAGAGCGTTGGCATGGCAGTCTCAAGAAAGAAGGTATTCGCCCTAACAGCCCGCTGGATCTCGATGACGCACAGCGCATCATTGAGAGATACATCAGCGACTACAACACTGTGCGCCTTCACAGCGCCATAGGCTACGTCCCGCCAATGCTTCGACTTGAAGGAAAAGACCATGAGCTTCTAGCCGAAAGGGAGCACAAGCTAAAAGCCGCAGCAGAGCAACGAAAGCATGCCTCCCGTGTAATGCAGGCAACAGAAAGCAAAGAAATCCCATTTTCTTCCTTGGAAGGAAATGATAAACACCTAGCAGCGGTCTGATGAGCAGGTGTCAAGAAATCCCGCAAGCTGGAGTAGCTGCACAAGCGAGGCACGAGCGCGGAAGCGTTAAGCTCCAGCTGAGGACAATTCTTGATACCAAACAGCAGTCCGCTCACCCCGAACCAGCCCCAAAGCTACTCAACTTAATTCAAGACCACTTTGTCCGATTCACGCTGAACCAGCACAGCATATGGTGTCCTTGACGATATCCCACAACTTTTCGATCGGGTTGAGTTCGGGACTGTATGGTGGAAGGGTGAGGA
>CAKZMG010000254.1 GCA_937128235.1 uncultured Verrucomicrobiales bacterium | reverse complement strand
CTAAATCCCAATCTAACAGCCACATAAGCCACTGCCACTACACCCAACAACACAGCCCACAATCTCCACCTATTCCGGGAAATTTTCAACACCCGCACCTCCATCAACTGATCAATGTTAGACTCTGTCAAAACAGCAAGTTGCCTCTCCTGCTCACCAGCCACAGCCCTAAGCTCATCTCTCTCCACATCCATCCGCTCTATAGCCACCTGCACACGCTCCAGCTCATCATCCACCAGCTTTAAATCCCGCTCAGACAAAACCAATCTCTCAGCTATCTTAAATCCATAAACCTCAGCCGCCTTTAAATCATCACTCATATCACTCACAGCCTGGCGCAGATTCCCAGCCTCTACAGACCCAGCCTCTAAACCAAGATCGAACGCATCATCAACCCGCTCCTTCACATCCGCCTGAGACTCCTGAGCATCATCCAGCACCCTTTTCAGATTGTTAGATGACTCTGTTAGATCCTTCACACCCACCCGCACCACCTCCACAGCATCCCCAGAAGCAGATACATTCGCCTTCACTTGTTCCACAGGCAAAGCCCTAGGAACAACCACCGCCACCGGAGGCTTACTTACACAGCTCACACCGCCGATTAACAGCATCAAAACCCCAGCCAGCGTAGTCACCCAGTTGAATATTATTAGTGGTTTCATGGTTATTTAAGGTAGATAGTTAGAGATGTTAGCTCCTATTTCTGTGTATCCAGCTTGATTAGGATGCACTCCATCCGTCTCAAAATAAGTCGGGTCAGCATAGCCGTCTAGTGTAGCTATGCCTTGCATTATGTCTATGGTGCGAGACACGCCTGTCACCGTGGGCATGTGAGAATCCCACCACGCCTTATAGTAATCTGAGTTAGCTGGGTGGCTACCACTTCCCGAGTTAGGGTAAACAGCATTAAGTAACACTACTTCTCCGCTAGCCCCTGTTATGAGATTTATAGTATCTTGGATATTCGTCGTGCGGGTAGCTTGTGTGAATGACGACCCATAGTCATTCGTAGATGCGTGCAAGAAGACGATAGGGGCTTCCGTAGCGGTCATTATGGCGGCTGTTCTGTTCTTGATTTCCAGCGAGTCTTGACCACCGATACCATAATTAACGATCAAATTATTTCTCAACCCAGAATGATTCACATGATGTGGCCAACTACCTGCTCTATTATCAATACCTGAATAAAAATCTGGATCTGGATCATAGTGATTATGACCCGCGCAGATGGAGTCTCCAATAGCCACAAAGTTTGGGCGGTGGACTGAGCAGTGATAGATGTCAGCACTATTAGCATCATTACCGCCAGTTGAGATTCTAACGGTATTTTCATGCGGATCATCAACATCCACAGAGCCGTGTAGCTCCCATAGTCCAGCCTGTTTCACATACAGGTTAGCCACTCCAAAGCTAGAGTCATATTGCACTGCTATGTCTACAGGATTAACACTGTGATCTAAGACCACACCAGCCGCACCGTTAGTGGCACCACCAGATCTGCCAAGTATGGAAATATTGTTTTGTGCGTAACCGCCAGCCGACCAGTCGTAACCGAGAGAGATGATTATACGAGAGTCGCCAGCACCGCCGATTTGCAGGTTAATAGCACTACCGCTTGCGTTGTCCGCTCTCGCTCTGAGATACACAATGTAATCTCCAGAGGTGGGTATAGTAGCATTTGTTATCTGTGCTAAACCTACTGACGGAGCACTAGTAGCGCTAAAAGTCGAGAAACCACCACCCGCATCATTGCTCAAAGTGGCGTTGGTTAGACCCCAATTACTAGTATCTGAGATGTCTAATGACCATTTTTCATTCTCGTCATCAGGGAGTGGAATAAGATTAGAGATAGTTGAAACTTCGACCCAGTTTAACCAGATAGCACCGACACGTCGTCTTAGCCAAGATTTATTACTATCCTTGGCGATAAACTGCTGTGTTGCGTATCCTGTAGACTCAATATGCCATACTGAACCTTGCAGATTGTCGGGCAGGTTAAGAGTCGTTGCGTCTGTGTAGTATCCACCAGAGTGTGTAATGAGATTTAAGTTGGCACTAATGTCACTAGTATTCCCGATACGTGAGGATGTGGATAAATCTTCCCAGCTAGCCACCAAGCTCGCATCATCAGCCACCAGCTTAAACACCTGATTCCCTAGATCCGCTCGCTTAACCCAGTCACCACGCTCCCCAGTCACCGCCAGCATAGCAGCTTCATCAGCCACCACACCCTTGTATTCTATCGTAGACAAATCGGTATCAATAGCACTAATCGCATTCGCCACAGTAGCATCCACCTCGGCCTGAGTTACCCCAGCATTACCAGCCACCCACACCAGCAGATCATTCAGGCTACCACCAGCGAACCCCGCTATCGCCACACCATCATAAGCCGTCACCACACTACTCAGCACAGGACTAGGAGG
>CAKZMG010000253.1 GCA_937128235.1 uncultured Verrucomicrobiales bacterium | reverse complement strand
CCCATGTGAAGCGGAGCTGAGGCACTAAGCGGAGCCTGAAGCGCAGCTTGTATGACCGCCAGCGGCACCACTACTTTAGGCACTTCTCGGTGGCTCTCCGTGCGGGTGAAATGATCTTTCAGTGCAGGCTCAAACACCACATGCACGATCGTTTCATTAAAAGCCGGGTTCACATCATGTCCGTGCTGCTCCCAGTCTGATGGACGCGTATCTATTTCTAGCGACCCAGCATGTGTCTCCCCATCCAGAGAAATGGCAGCGTGCAGGAAATCTGGCCCAGCTGAGCGGTTCCAGAAACCAAACTGTTTAATGTAAACCTGCTTACCACAGGTGGTGATGAAGTCTCTGCCAAACTGACCATTGAACCACATCGACTGAAGCTCTAGTTCATCTGGAAGCTGGATTTCAGGTTTAGGATTCTCACAGAGCAGGTCTAGAGGTCTTATAAAATCCAACAATGATGCATACGTCTGCTCCATTATTTCTTAGCGGGAGTTTTCTTCTTTTTCTTAGCATCAGCCGGCTTAGCAGGTGGGGGCGGTGGCGGGCTGAGAATGTTTAGCCTCGCCTGTACCGTCTTAGCTTCAGGAGTATCTTTTATTTTTATGAGTAAAGCCTTACAAGCGATGATCGCCTGTTCTTTTTGCCCAGATTCCAAAAGCATATCAATAACGTGGAGAACGTTCCTAGTCTTATCAGAATCTAACAGATTCATTTTCTGCGCAGAGCTGAAGAACAAACTAGCCTCCTGAAATTTCCCCTGATAGCGGCGAAAAAGTCCCACCACTTCGAGATACCTAGCATCATTCACTTTATGAGCAGCAGAGCGCATCTTCTTTACTAAGGTGGGAATATCATCACCCCAAGCCTTATATGCCATATTGCACGCTCGATAGAATTTATCCTCCTTCACCTCTTTTCCGCTCCCATCAATATGCAGATACGGTTGATAGAGCGGGTCTCCTAACACCAGATTCTGCCATGATAAAAGCGGCAGAGCCATGTAAGCGGATTCAACTAGCGTGTATCCCTGAGTCAGCCGATCATGTAAAATATTAAAATGATGAGTGCCACCGAGATAAGGTTCATAAACATTTCCCACGGTAGCCGCAGCCCCCTTGCTCAACAGAGGGCCTACCCAATTCACTTTTGGGTTTCTCAGATTTTGCGCGCTATATGAATGCAGATGAATAGCGACCGCACCCTTCTTTAACTTAAAGTCTGGATTGATAAATGGTCCATTCACTTTCGTGGTGTACCAGCCAAAATACATCGCAGTATCTTTCATAGGATAATTTGTCAGATAGGTATCTTTATTTTTATCTATGGTAGTAGGGATGCCTAGCTTCCAGTTTTTTCCTTCAATTTCTGTGATCCAATTATCTCCCATCGTGTAGCCTGCTCCTTTTTTAGCCAGGTCAAGATAAGCCATTCCCCAGAGACCTGTTTTTTCAGTTTCTATTGCATCATCGATCATGCGCTTGCACGTGGCTAAGCTGTCTGCATCTATTCTACCTACAAGCATGTAAAATGGCTGATTCACATCACCAAAGTTAGCGTCTTTCTTAAAATACTTATTCTGTAATGGCTGATAAATTGGGAAGTCGTGTATGGAAAGAACCGCTAGTTCACTATCTACAGCAGCACAGTTAAATTTAGTAAATGCATTCGGTTGCATCCCCTCAGGCAGTTTCAAGGTCTTATCATTGTTCACCCCATAAGGCACTCCATACATGGTGACTATCACCTGAATTTTGTTTCTTGTAGCTAGCTCTACCCCTTCGTTATTCATCTGGATATTCCACCATCCTTTATCTGTGAAATGTTTTCTTAGAGGAGCTTCGAGTGTTGCTTGGTATTCCTTGCGGGTGATTTTTCCATTTTTAGATAAAGGAAGTCCTATGAGATTTTCAGCCGGGATATTTCTCTCTTTCGCATAATACTCGGCGAGTTCTTTAGATTCTGGTAAATTACTATTATAAAGAACTGCTACAGCATCACGAGGAATAGACGGCTTGGCTCCGATCACGATAAGCTGGGAAATCAAGAGACTAATAATGGTGAGATATTTCATAGATTGGTAGTGTTTAAGATGAGTTCATCGTAGGCAAATTGAACATTTGTAGGAAGTCTAGATTCAACTTTTATGATGTCCATTTCATGCGCGATGTGTGTGAGCCACGCTTGCTTAGGTTCCAAATCAGCAATTATAGATAATGATTCATTGAGTGAAAGGTGTGTAGGATGCTCTGTTTCTCTCAGACAATCGATGACAAGGTGATCTAAGTTACCTAGCAATTCCGCAGATCCTGGCTTAAGAAGCTTAGCATCTGGGATGTAGGCAATAGCTGAGTCATCATCATCAAAGCGATAACCAATCGTTTCCACCGAACCATGCTCAACAGGAATAGGTGTGATTCTAAGATCACCTATATTGAAACTAGTAGTGACCGGAACAGAAAGTGGTTTAATGTATCCTTTATAAGTGTTCCCTTTTGAGAACGCCCAGTCATAGACCCTCTCGATCTCAGTGAGGCATGAAGGAGTAGAATAGAGCGGAAGCGGATCTTCTCTGTGCCAGCAAAACGCGCGTAACTCATCAAATCCAGCTATATGGTCCAAGTGCTGATGAGTGTATAGCACTGCATCCACTTTTGTTAAATGATGCCTCAGAGCTTGCTGTCTCAGGTCTGGACCTGAGTCTACCAGGAGGGAGTGAGTAGGTGTCTCAAGATGAATGGACGACCTCATCCGGTGATGTCTAGAATTCTTAGAAACACAGATATGGCAATCACACCCAATCACGGGAATTCCTACTGATGTACTAGTGCCTAAGAATGTGAGTTTCATTTGACCGCAAGTTTATGCATTCGCTTTCATATGAAAAGACATTTGATTTTTGTTCTTCACCTTTACATTATTCTCATTTTTCATTGACCTTGTTAGAGAACTATCCAGTATCGTTGTAAATCACACTTATGGTAAGAGTGATAAATTTAATCATTAAAAAGAAGGAGAAAAGGTGCAGAACAATGACTTATTGCATACTGAGAAGATTCTAGCAGACAGGAAAGTATTCTTCCTAGATCTCAAGCAGAATGCGCGTGGAAAAGTAGTAAAAATTACAGAAGATGTGAGTGGAAACCGTGATACAATAATGGTGCCAGCTGACATACTAGGTGACTTTATCGCCGCCCTGACTGATATCAAAGAGACAGCAGACTCTGCTGGCGAGTAATCAGAAAGTTAGCTATTAAGTCTTCACTAGTCTATCACTTTAGATTTGTTTAGACTAGTGATGGCATTTCATTTTTGATTTTTCCCTGTCAAACTTTAAACAAATTATCGGCTACTCATTCCTGAATAGCCGATTGTGTGGTTTAGTTTGTTGTGTGTGTTTTGTTTAGGAGGTGGTGGCTAAAGAGCCATTTTTAATCCAGCATATTCTTTACGCTGTTTATCTAGAGCTTCTTCAGTTTTAGCCATTAGCTTATGAAGTTCGCTAAGACGCTTTAGAGTCTTATCAATATCCACATTTGTTTTCTTTCGCTTAGGCGACGGCGAACCAGCTGCTCTGAGCCAATTTCCGATTGTAAGCTGAGAAACATCATATTTCCTGGATGCAGCCGCAGCTCCACCTCTCCCGTTTGTTGCATTGTATTTATCTACAAAAGTAAGGATCTTCACTCTCTCTGCTGAGCTATATCGCTTGCCTCTTGCTGATTCTTGTTTCTTTTTGGCCATAACTCTCTCTATATATTGTCGTAATCTCTGGAACGCAAGTAATATTTTTCATGATGATATATACTTTTTGTTCCACAGCCTTATATATTTAAAAGATAAAATGTTCTTTTATTCTCTGTGATCTTTTCGCTCGGTTATAGCCTTCTCCAATCTACTACAGCTAGCAGATCATCAAAACCTAGACCAGTTGAACAGCTATCATAATTCCAAAAGGGAGAAACATTTCCTAAACTTTCAGTGAATTCTGTTGGCTCAAATAACCCGTGAGTCATCAGGCCACAGCGTTTATCAATAAGCCCCAGATATTTCTTATCCATCATCCCTGCACAGTATGCTGCATAGCTCTGCCCAACTGGATGATCCATATAACTAGTTACCACGACATGCCTTCCAGACAACTGAGCAGCGTTGCATAGTCTATCCGTTTTGTTTATTGCTGGCTTTAGTATCGAAACATCAAACTCACCATCCGCCTTGGAAATACCGCGATCCACCGCGAATTTCACTCCATACTTATCTCTCAATGTATCCCAAGCAGGATTACCTAAAGGAAATGGATCCTCAATGAAATCGATCTGCTCGCGCGCGGACTCCCCTAGCTCTACCAGCAAGAACTCTAAGGCACCTGGACCAGAGACTCCATTAAAATCTAATCTCATTTTTAAGTTTGGAAATGTATCATGTATTTCCCTCAGTAGCTGTAAATTCTCCTGCACTTCAAGTCCAACCTTCAGCTTAACAGTATCGAATCCAGCAGCAACAGCTAGCTCAACTCTGTCTATACCACCTACAATCGTAGCGTGACTCACTGGCACATTTAACCCCTCGAATAAACTTACCCCTGCCGCTCTAGCATTCCTATCTGCATCAGCACATTCTAGTGCGCACTTCACTTGGCGGGAGGTCCTCCCCTCTTTGAGCTGCCCGATGAGTTCCTCCAGACTCGAATCCCCTAACTCCACCCATGGATGCAGACAACCGTAACCAGACACACCATCCCTTTCCACACGAATCAATGCCCCCTCATGAGCGGTGAGATGCGATCTACTATTTAGCCCCTTGCGGCTATGTAGAAGATACTTATGAATGTAAATTTTCTCATTCATCTCCACTAATGCGAACCGAATGGAAGGAACTTTGAGAGTTTATTAATAATCCC
>CAKZMG010000252.1 GCA_937128235.1 uncultured Verrucomicrobiales bacterium | reverse complement strand
GTGGTGGTATCTGCCGGAGCGTGCGGGTCTCTGAGCGAATGCCCCACGATGTAACTAGGATGCCATGAGTATGGGCTTAGCATCGCATGGCGTAATGATGCAAGCGAGTGAGCACCATGCTCAGGGTGAGGTAAATCAAAGAGCACCACATTAGGTGCAGAGGAATGATTCACCGCAAGACCTAGTGGATTTTTAACAAAGGCTGTTCCTGAGGAGTTCAGCTGAGGGCTATCGTTCGGGTCTTGTGGTGTCTTAGGTATGAACTGCAGGATCCAAGGTCCCGTGCTGAAAAGATACCATTTCTTAGCACACTGCGCGATGGGTGATCTGCTAGTTAACTGAGCGCGTAAATTCCAGTTTGCTATAGTGGCTGGGTGATACGCCATGTGGTCTTTATGCCAGCGTGTTTTCGATGATGTTCCGTAGCGGAGTGGTGCTTTATTCCCCTCAGTAGTGGTCTCATCTAGCCACACCAACTTTGCTCCCACCTGGTGTGTTCCGGGTGCGTCCTTAAAGGGTGCATCACTAAACGACTGCATGGATCCAAATGAGCCGATGGTGTTTGCGCTACCCCATGGTGATCCTGTGTAGGAGAAATAGTAGGATGGCGCAACTCCACCCGTGCCATTGTTAATGAGCTGGAGTGTCGGATGTGACTTGGAGGTGAGAAGACCGCTTAATGATGGAATAGAACCATTGGATGCCTTGAGGATGAATGGAAAGTTCTCAATTAATTTCCCTGTCTCTGGACGGTAATCATGGATCATTTCAAGGTTTAATTTACTCTGTGTAGAACCAACCAATGTGCGCCAGCCAGATGATGTCTGAACTTCCAATCTCGTAGATGACATATCAAAGTAGAAGTGGTCTTCTCCCTGAGCTGCATCGGAGCTAAGTACATTTCGCGAGATATTGTCTTGCTGATAAACTGCCAGGTTCACTCCGCTTTCTGAGACGCTCGGTGATGAGATACTAGGAGAAAATACATGACACTCACCGGGAGCGAGAGTAGTGCTCTTGAGAGTGAATGCTAAGTAGCGTTTCTGAGGAAAAAGACCAGTATTCCCAGATGCTTTGAGGCGAGATTTATATTGGCTCGGTAGTGGGCTAGCACCTTTTTTAATCCATTTATGAATGTTGTCACTCGTATTTGCTGTAGCATCTCTGACTCTCTGCACTTCAACATCTTCAAAGTAAAAATGAAATCCTCCAGTTGCTTTGTAATACGGATTCGGCATCATCACGACCATGTTATCCATTTTTATATCTCTATTGTAGGGATTCCAGAGACAGACTCTGGGGATGATGTGGGTGCGGATTTTTTTGCCGTTGATGGAGAAGTAATAATGCCAGCGTGAGTCTGTCATGATAGGGTGTGTCTTTGGCATTTCTGCTGCCCAGTCCTCGGACTTGAAGGTGACGCCATCGCTCTGACTGTGTGGCCAGTTTTTGTTAGATCTGACTCTGCTCGCACTATTCGCTAGGGTCATGTCGAAGCTGTCGCTGCTATTGTATTTCTGAAGCCCCCAGTAGCGAAGAGCTGAGAATGAGGGAGCGAGGACATCATGGTATTTACTCGCGATGATAGGATATTCTGAGCTAAATGGCTGGTCAGAAACGCGCGCATTCGGTGCCTCAAATTCTACTGACTGATCACTCTTCCGAGCAAATAATAAGGGAGTGAGGTCGCGCTGTATTCCTCCCAAGGTAGGATTCGTAAACATGCCAGGGGAGTGGTAAGTAAGGTCATGCGTGAAGCGACCTAAGGATTCCTTAGTAGTCAGTGGCACATCTTGAGTCAGGTGTGATGAGCCCAGTGAAATGATCTTTTCTTTCTTTGGCAATGCCTTGGTCTGAAAATCCTCAAACGGATGAGCAGAATTTTGCTTGATGAACTTTGGGTTATCTCCAGGGCTAGAAGTGATCACGTTTTCTGGGTCACTGAGCTTATGGGGCTTGATGCTGGCTTTCTGGTTATTATCTGCTGTCCACCACGCGATGGCGGACTCGCTATCGATGTCGATTTTCTTCACCAGAACCCGATCCGCGATGTATTCTGCATCTGTGATTGATTGGCCGAGTGTTCCTTTACCGAGAATTTCTACCACGGTCTCATCTGCGATGTCTAGAGTTTCAGATGGGTCAAATTTTTCTATAGGCGAGCTCACTAGCCAGTCATTGAGGAGTTCGTTTTTCCACTTCCCGCCAGAGAGCAGCGATACAGTCTGCCTGAGATCCGAGTAGGTGCCTTCATGCGCGTAGATCTGGTTTCCGCTTGCTGTTTTTTTTCCAATCATCGGCCAAGCGGGACCCGTATTATTTGGCTGATAAGTAGTCCGCCAGGCTCCTACCCAGTTGTTGTTAGAAATAGTGCGGTCTTCCGAGAGTATCTCAGCGCGCGCGGTGACTACCTGGTCTGAGCCAGTGGCATTTTGGAGCTGTGAGAGCGCCATTTCTAGGGCAAGCCGCGCATTTGTCTGAGCTTCTGCCGCTGCGATGCTTGCCTCCGCGTGCTTCGTCTCGATCGTAGCAAAGCTCAGCATTCCCAGACTAAGCATCATCAGAAGGCTCATGATCACAATACATGAAACGAGCGCGAAACCTCTGTTAGAAGCTTTATTTGTCGTCCGCTTAGGCTCCTGCGGGCTATTGCGTGTTGATGGAAATTGAGTTGCGTTCATTGTTAAAGTACGGGACGGGCAGACTAGGTGTATGTATGTTGTATATATACGCTAAATGCTCAATCTTAAATTTTCAACTTATATTGTGTGACAAATTCGACTCTCTAGCAAACATATTATGAGTTATTCACATTGATTTTAAGTTATTTACAATGAGTCTAGTGTAATAAAACCGCTCAAGTATTGACGCATTGTGATGTGAGTGGTTGAATATAGGTTGATATGGCTAAGTTTATTCTCGCACTAGATCAAGGGACTTCCAGCTCCCGCTCGGTGATTTTTGATGCTGAGGGGGCAGTCGTAGCAGCTAGTAAGAAGGAATTTAAACAGATCTACCCAGCACCCGGGCTGGTGGAGCATGATGCAGAAGCGATCTGGGAGACCCAGCTCAGCACGATGCTGGACGTGATGATCAAGGCGGACATCACTGCGAAGGACATCGCAGCAATAGGCATCACGAATCAGCGCGAGACAGTAGTGGTCTGGGATAGGATATCTGGCAAGCCTATCCATAATGCAATCGTCTGGCAAGACCGCCGCACTTCAGAAATCTGCCAACAGCTAAAGGATGCGGGAGTGGATAAAGTGATCAGTTCACTGACAGGGCTCACTGCAGATCCTTATTTCTCCGCCACTAAGGTGCGCTGGATTTTAGACAATGTCGAAGGTGCAAGAGAAATGGCTACTGCTGGTAAACTCTGCATGGGCACCATTGATAGCTGGCTGATCTGGAATCTTACAGATGGTAAATCTCACCTCACAGATGCTACTAATGCGAGCAGAACATTACTTTATAATATCCATACCGGTATGTGGGATGATGATCTGTTAGAAATGTTTCATATACCTAGATCGATGCTTCCAGAAATAGTGGATAGCTCAGGAGTCATCGGCAAGGGTAAGTGGCTGGGAGTTCCCATTTCAGGAATAGCAGGTGATCAGCAGGCGGCACTCTTCGGCCAAGGATGCTTTAAGCCTGGGCAAATCAAAAACACCTACGGAACCGGCTGCTTCATGCTGATGAATACCGGCGAGAGAATCATCCAGTCTAAGAATGGGCTCCTCAGCACCGTGGCATGGCAGCTAGAAGGCAAACGCAAGTTCGCCATCGAAGGCTCAGTCTTCATGGGTGGTGCTATTTTTAATTGGCTACGCGATGGGCTACAGATTGTGAAAGACGTCTTCGAGTTCGATGCCCTTGCCAAATCTGTTGATGACAATGGCGGTGTAGTTTTCGTGCCCGCCTTCACTGGGCTTGGTGCTCCACACTGGGATCCCTTTGCACGCGGGAGTATGCAGGGCCTCACGCGCGGCACTACTCGGGCACACATCTGCCGAGCCGCACTGGAGGCGGTGAGCTTTCAGTGTGCAGAGCTGTTAGAGAGCATCGCTAAGGATAGCTCAGTAGAAATTTCTGAACTCAGGGTCGATGGCGGAGCATCCATCAGCAAGCTCCTCATGCGTATCCAAGCTGACCAGATGCAGTGTAACATAGTCCGTCCTAAGAACATCGAGACCACTGCGTTTGGAGCCGCCGCACTCGCCGCACTCGGTGTAGGCTTCTGGGAATCTAAAGAGCACATCAGCACCCTGTGGCAAGAAGATATGAGCTTCACCCCTAGTCCGTGGAGTGACACATTAGCCACTCAGCGCAAGCGCTGGGATAAAGCTGTGGAAAGAAGTAAACTCTGGGAAAAATAACATGTAATGGCATCACAAGATCTAACAAAAAAGCAACTCAGGAAGCAAATGAGACACGTGCTCGGCAACCTAACAGATCTCGAAAAAGACTTAGAGTCCGAGCAGATGGTAGAAAAAATAACTCAGTTTATTCAAGCATCACCATCCATCAAAACAGTCGCAAGCTATGCAGCCATGCCATTTGAAATGAACCTAGATGCCCTGCATCACACACTCCCAGAGGTAAGTTTTTGTTACCCTAAATGTAGTAGTGACGGACTCATGGAATTTCACCATGTTAGTGATCTGTTAGAAATGGATATTTCAGACTACGGCATCCGTGAGCCAGATGAAGCACGCCATGCACTCACAGATCCACAGGCGATAGACCTCTTCCTCTGTCCAGCATACGCCTTTACCCACACTGGTAAGCGACTCGGAAAAGGCGGCGGATTCTATGACCGCTACCTGCTAAAAAAACGCCCAGATGCCATCACACTCGGAATCGTATTTTCCTGCCAGATCGTAGCGCACGTCCCCACAGAAGAGCACGACCTAGTCATTGACAGGGTTCTCTAACATTATCTTTCTTCCGTGCATTTTTTTGCTAAATAAAGCAAGTGCCGCAAACCCACCGATAAGAATCTGTATTCCTAGACTAAAGTAAAACGCTTCTCTCACAGGTAAATAAGCAGCCTCAGTCATGCCGTATCCGTAGGCGGCTATCGGTGACACAGCAGACACCCAGACCAAGGTCGGCCAGTGGCTAGACTGCACCGCTATCACCAGCGCCACCATGATAGGCATCACCCAGATAAAGAGGATTAGCAGAAATAAACCTTTGTTCTCCCATGCCTCAAACACCAGATAGAAAACCAATACCACCACCGCAGCAAAGAGGCAAACCATAGGAATAAACGGAATCAGTTCCCGAATTTTAGGAGTCATCGTGGGTGCTTGGTAAAGCGTAGTGCCAAAGTTATACAAGGTCACTACTAGTATAAGAATCACCCCAAAAGTCACCAATAACCCTGGAGCTTCATCCCAGTGCACGGGTATCCATTTCTTCTTTAAATTTCTCGCTCGCCGTAATCCTAGCAGGTATTTCTCATTCTTAGGAGTCACCACATAAACCACGAGACAGGCAAACAAAACACAAACCGTACCGAACACCGTCTGAGCAACTGGAGCATCCTGAGCGATATGATTTGGCTTATTTAAATCTGCTCTAAATTTTCTCAATCTCTCCTCAAACGCGCGCCGCACAGACTCCCTATCCCGGAACTGATCTATCCTATCTAAAAGCGATTTCTCACGCATTTCCGTGAAACTCTTCGTGATGCTCATCTCCCCTTCTTTGGCAATGGGCAGAGTATTTCCGATTAAGAATAACATGAAAAACCCGAAGAACGTGAGAGCAAATGGCTTACTCATTAAGTGGCTGGTCACCTCCTTCCAGCGTCTGCACAGCATGAACAGAAATGAAATAGTAAGAGAGCTCATCAGTATCACAGAGAAGCTCCACGCCTTTAGCTGATGATCAAAAAACGGCACCGTAGATGCACCTCCATCTAGATCTAACAGACGTCTCATATTCACCTGCTTAGGAATGTATTCCAATATATTTTCCTTCAGAATAGGACGCACCGTAAGATACTCAAAGAACACTAACCCGAACTGAGAAAGCAACGGAAACACGATATACAGCAGCACCACTAAGAGCTGAATCACCCGCCCAGCCACACGCTTCTTCTTCATGCTGTGCACCACCACTAGCGCCATCAGATGATATAAAATGATCGACAAAAAGAACACCGAATACACCCGCCACACAGACTCCAGCGGCACCTTTCCCTTCACCACAATGATGCCAATGAAAAACGAAGTCACGATAAACAAGAACCACTCACGGATAGGCAAGCCGAACAAATAGCCCAGAATCTTAGCCATCGGAGACATCGGGGTCAGCCGTTGGTACTCCACCATCCCATCCTCATACTCCTGCGTGATCCCGCTCGCCACCGCACCCGTTCCCAGAAACATCATGATGATCACCTGGATCAGAAACACCGGCAGAAATGCTGCCCGATACGCATTCAAGCTACTCTCATGAGAAAAATTAACCGCCCCATTATAACTGATCACAAACGTAAAGACCGTGATCACCATGGTCAAAATCAACGCTGCTGCCATCCCACTCCACCTCAAACGAGACCGCAGATACCTCAGCAAAATCGGGTTCTTATGCAGCTGCCAAAACGCCACTGGCTTCAACTCCACACCATCCGTTAAATCATTCTTACCCACCATCTTATCCATTGATTTCCATTAATCTCTGCTCAATCCCTGACCCCAACGGAGCGTAGGAACGTATCTTTATTCCCTCGCCCACTAACAATGACAGAAGTGCCGCCTGCTCATCCATTCCTCCCGCCACATTCACCACCACGCCGCCTTTCGAGATCACCGGTTCCAGCTTCATCTCCGCATAGTTTTCATCCAGAAATTTCTTCAACTCCTGAATCATCACCGCCTGATCACCCGCCACTAAAATCAGCATCTGAGTCTCCTCACCCACACCCCTATCCACCACCTGCTGGAGTTCTCCGTGGTCTATCAGCTCACCGTGATGCAGTATCCCCACCGAGCTACACATATCGCTCAGCTCATTCAAAATATGTGAGCTCACCACCACCGTGGTCCCCTTAGCTGCCATCCTTTTCAAGATCACCCGCAGCTTAGCGCGTGACTGCGGGTCCATCCCACTCGCCGGCTCATCCAGTATCAGCACCTTAGGATGATGGATGATCGCCTTCGCTAAATTCACCCGCTGTTTCATCCCACGTGATAGATCTCTACAGAAATCATTTCGCTTCTCCCACAGATCCACCATTTTCAAGCAATCCGTCCACCGTTCCCGTCCCTCCTCTGCGGAATATCCATAACTCCGCGCAAACAAATCTAAAAATTCCCACACCTTGAGATCACTCGGGACAGGCGCCAGATCTGGCATATACGCCATCATCTTACGCGCCTTATCCGGGCTCTCCAAGATGTCCACACCCCCCACCTTCACATTCCCGTAAGTAGGTTTTATCAACGTAGCCCAGACACTAAACGTGCTCGTCTTCCCCGCTCCATTTGCCCCCACCAGACCATAAACTTCTCCATACGGGATCTGCAAGGTCAGCCCTTTCACTGCCAAAGTATCACCATAATCCACCCGCATATTCTCCGCCTCTATCGCCCACTCACTCTCTTTTATTTCATCACTACCCATCACTTCTATGCATTGTTGCAGAGTATTCCTTTTAGGCAAATGATAATCTATGGCTTCTTTACTAAAAATCACATGCCCTGCGGCTCTTGATACAGTAAGTATGTCTATGTAAAATTCACTGCTATTACCTGCGAAATTTATCTCTCTTTACTGACTGCTACTACCCAGCGTAGATTGCGGAACTGGGGTTCTTTTCCTTTCCATTTACTACCCACAAGGCGGGTAGTGCGGTCTTTGCCTTTCCCTGTGTGTAGGTGCTCTGCTGCGGTGAGGCGTAGTTGTTTGATCCCTTCCCAGCTCTTGATTGGATGGTTGTTGGCGTCTTTGAAATCAGCTAAATTGAAAGTGAAAGTCTTCCACTCACCACCGCCAGGATGAGCGAGTTCCGCAGCATAACCATCGATCCCGATCACGCATTTATTCGCTTTTTCGGACCGTAAATCTATCGCTATCGATGCACCTTCAGGCGCCTTCCAGAGAGGTGAGTAAAGCTTGTTTGTGCGGTATTCGAAATGTGCATCTCGATAGCGGAAAAAGTTCTTTTTCCAATCACCGACAAATGGCTCGATCACCAAGCTCGGCTTCAGAGTCGCCTGTATCCCAGCCGCTTTTAGCTCGCCAGGTTTCACTAGTTTAATGAGTGAAGAGACATTAAATGTCTCCGCAGTGTAATCACCATAGTAATACCCCACTCCGCTCACAGGAGTTTCTAATTCATAGTGAACAGCGGCATACGCCCAGAGTGCTTTTTCGTTATCAGAAATAGGCAGCTTCGCGGTCCACGTATTCCCGCTCACCCTCGCCCTCGCATTAGCGTGGTGCCAATAGCGGTATATACGGTTTAGATGGAGCTTGCCATCTCCGCCTTCCACACCTTGCTGGGTATAATAAATATCTACCGCTACAATCTTCTTGGAGCCATCTGGAGTCACAGAGAAAACCGGCACATTATCAACCGTATCCAGCTTTAACTCACTAGCAGGAGTCGCTGGCACTTTGAACGTTCCTTTCAGATGTTCATCAAACCAAAGCTGCGTCCCAACCTCTCCAGACGCCGCGTCTTGGTGGTTCATGTGTGGGTTGCAGACAACTCTCCAGTCATCCGTTTTCAATGCACTTGTTGCCATTGGGAGATCATTGATATGTCCATGAAAATCATTCGCTGGGCTAAGGAACATCGTGGGTGCAGAAATGCTCTTCAGGTAAGGGGCATCACCTACCGTATTCTGGTGAAGCGGAAGACGATTGTACTGATCAGAAATTCCACCACAGGAAGGAACCGCAGCCTTGACCCGCGAGTCTGAGCCAGCTGTTAGAACGGTCAACTTACCACCCATTGAGTGACCATAGACACCGAGTTTGTTGCCATCTACTTGTGGTTGGTTTTCCAGAAATGTCAGCGCACGGCGAGCTCCTATCGTTGCCAGAAACCATGAGCTATTTCGCGGAGACTGCACCGCATCCAGCGTCCAGTCCGCTACAGGTAGCGAGGGAAATGCATCCTTACCATTGCGACTTGGCGCATGATACCCGTCTAGCGCACCCCAGTCAGTAGTGAGCTTGTAGGCGGGGTCATCGGTCTTACCGTCCCAGAATAATTTCACCACATTCGGATTCACAGTGTAATCAGGAGCCACCATTCTGCCAGCCCACGAGATACTGATTGTAGCATATCCACGCTTGGCATTGGTGAGCACCGTTTTATAATGCGCATACTGCCCACCACCATGGATCTGCACTAAGCCTGGTAGCTTTTTCGCCGCCTTCGTAACCCTATTCGTAGCCCTCTTCGGATAGCCATACACTGCGAGCATCATCGCCTTCTTCCCCTTAAAAATCCCTATCCGATAGCGCAGTACTTTCATCACCACGCCATCTTCCTCCCACTCCTTCAGCACCTCCACATCTAACGCCTCTTTGCGAGGATCAAACCCCTGCCAGAGTTCCTCATGGCTCTGCGGTGCCTTCCCGTCTTTCAGCAGAGGTAAGGTTTCCTGAGCAGAAATTTTAATCAAAGGCGAGATGCATGCCAAAGCGACCAACGTTTTTTTAGAGAAAATTTTCATCAGCTCTAAAGATAGAATGATCCCTATTCTAGTCTATCCCTAAAAAATGTTTTTTTAATGGAGCTTATGGAAACTAGCGATTTTTCTACCCAAAAGGGCTTCGTTTCGGTTTGTTTCGGTTTGTTTTGTTTTGTTTCGGTTTACTCTAAATCTTTAGTGACGCTTTCTCGATTGAGCATGATCAGGCAAACGATGGGATAAATGCATACAATTTGCATCCCGATAACAACGCCAAAATTGTAAGCTGAACCTTCCTTGGAAAGACTCGATAAATCTTCTAAGATGTCATAAAGAAGGAATGCAAAGATGAGGGAAACGATGATTCTTGCGCTCGCCCAGAGGTTAGTCAGCTTCACACCCATTTTGCGATATCTCAGTAGCTGAATTCCTGCAACGAGTAATAAGACTCCTAGTACAAATTTAAGCAACATCTCAATGAGGTTATACGTCTTTAAAGTTTCATAGGTATCAAAAATATGGCTCGGCAGATCAGCAGGTAAGTTATCTATCTGTTTCTGAACAGTTTTTGACGCTAGATTCCCAGCGACAGCGAGAATCCCTAAACAAGCAAAAATAATATGTAGAATCCCGAATACCTTTGGAGCTTTAGACCTAGGAGGTTCCTGGGATGCCTGGGGATTCAAACTAGCAGGCGACTCAAAAGGATTTACAGGTTCAGACATAGTTAAAAACTAAGATCTTGATGGAAATCTGTAAAGTATGTTCACATCAATGGAGGTGATATTTTTCTACGTATCTATCTACCTCTTTGCCACCATATTACTTTGACCTCTCTTAGTATTTGCGTAGTCTGTTGATGAATAAAATTCATTCTCTAACAAGCTTCCCCTTAAAAAAATCCTACAAATGGCAAAAAAGAAAACTGCAAAAACAACTGAACCCTTTGAGAAACAACTCTTCAAAGCGGCGGATAAGCTTCGCAAAAATATTGATGCTGCCGAGTATAAGCATGTGGTGCTGGGGCTTATCTTCCTCAAATACATTTCTGACTCATTCGAGGAATACCGTGAAAAGCTGAAGGCTGGGGAAACTGACTTTGGAGACGGTGAGTTTATTGATCTCGAAGACCGTGACTTCTACGCTGGTGGTGGTGTTTTCTGGGTGCCGCAGGAGGCTCGATGGGAAACCGTTCACAATGCCTCTAAGCTGCCAACTATTGGTAAAACTCTCGATGCTGCTATGGATGCCATCGAGCGAGAGAACCCAACGCTCAAAGGTGTTCTTCCAAAAATTTATGCCAAGGAGAATCTTGATCAAGCGACCTTAGGTGGGCTTATTGACCTGATTGCTGACACAGCGATTGGAGATGAGGCTGCGAAGAGCAAAGACCTACTCGGTCGTGTTTACGAGTATTTCCTCGGTGAGTTTGCCAATGCGGAGGGAAAAAAGGGCGGACAGTTCTACACGCCAAAATCTATCGTGCGGCTCATGGTCGAGATGATAGAGCCATACAAGGGGCGCGTCTATGACCCAGCTTGTGGATCGGGTGGGATGTTTGTGATGTCGGAGAAATTTGTGCAAGAACACGGTGGCGGACTCGATGACATCTCGCTCTACGGTCAGGAAAGCAACCAAACCACCTGGAAGCTCTCACGCATGAACCTTGCCATTCGCGGCATCGATGGAAGCGGGATCAAGTGGAATGCAGAAGGCTCATTCCTCAAGGATGAACACCGCGACCTCAAGGCAGACTTCATCATCGCCAATCCACCCTTCAACCAAGACGAATGGGGAGTAGATCTACTCCAGGGAGATGCTCGCTGGCAATATGGTACACCACCGAAAGGCAATGCCAACTATGGCTGGATCCAGCACATGCTTTATCACACCGCTCCTACGGGAACCTGCTCACTGGTGCTTGCCAACGGCTCACTCTCATCAAATCAATCTGGCGAAGGTGAGATTCGTGAAGCTCTAGTGCGGGCTAACCTCGTCGATTGCATCGTAGCTCTCCCTAAACAGCTTTTCTACAACACAGGCATCCCAGCCTGCCTTTGGTTTCTCCGTCGTGGTCGTAAAAAAGAAGAAACGCTCTTCATTGATGCCTCAACCATGGGTTACATGGAGGACCGCACCCACCGTGCCTTTGCTGACGAAGATGTGGCAAAAATCCGCGATTCTTACCTCAACTGGAAAAAGGGAGATGAAGGCTACGAGGACGAGAAAGGCTACTGCAAGTCAGCCAACCTGGCAGACATCGAAAAACACAACTTCATCCTCACCCCAGGCCGCTACGTCGGCATTCCAGATGAGGAAGATGATGGCATTCCTTACGAGGAAAAAATCGACGACCTCACCGCCAAGCTCACCGCTCAGATTCAAAAAGAAAACGAGCTCAACGAAGAAATCCAGACTCAACTTTTCAAGGTGGGCATTAACCTCAATCTCTAAGCCATGGACTCTTCAAACGAACTCATTTTATACACTACGGAAGACGGTCAGACTAGGCTAGAATGTCGTTTCCAAGAGGAAACATTATGGCTCTCTCTCAATCAAATTTCAGAACTCTTCCAGAGAGATAAATCAGTGATTTCAAAGCATCTAAAGAACATTTTTGACGATCTAGAATTAGAGAGGGATTCAGTTGTTGCAAATCATGCAACAACTGCCAGTGACGGGAAATCCTACAAGGTAGATTTCTACAATCTAGAGGCGATCTTTGCGGTAGGCTTTCGCGTCAGGTCACCTCGTGGAGTGCAATTCCGCCAATGGGCGACAAATCTTCTCAAGCAATACCTCACCGAAGGCATCGCCATGGATGATGAACGTCTCAAGAACCCAGACTCCAGCGTCATCTTTGAGCGCATCCTCGCTCGCATCCGTGATATACGCTCCTCAGAGAAGGTCTTTTGGAGTAAGATATGTGATATTTTCGCCACCAGTCTAGACTATGATGGCAAGGCAGACACCGCTCGGACATTTTTCAAGCAAGTACAGAATAAAATGCACTGGGCTGCCCACGGCAACACCGCCGCAGAAGTCATTCATAAGCGAGTAGATGCAGCCAAGCCTCATCTAGGGCTCCAGCACTTTAATGGCACAGAACCGACCAAGAAAGAGGTCGAAAGTGCGAAAAACTACCTAGCCGAGGACGAGCTAAACCTCCTCAACCGCATCGTCACCGCCTATCTCGAATTCGCAGAAATCCAGGCACTCAAGCGAAAGCCAATGAGAATGCTGGACTGGACTCTCAAGCTCGATGATTTCCTCAAACTAGGAGACCACGATCTCCTCACCCATGCTGGCAAAATCTCAGCTAAACAAGCGAAAGAAAAAGCCCACCTCGAATACGATAAATTCCGCAACATCATCGACCTCCAACCATCTCAAGTCGATAAAGATCTTGATGCCGTCCTCAAGAAACTCCCTAAACCTCCTAAAAAGTAAGCCATGAGTGATTCAAAACACATACAGGATGGCTTGCCAACCCGTGACTCATCTGCGCATAAAACGCAGGCAAAAACACGAGAGGGATTTTATTTAAGTGAAGACGGGGAATGGATTCCTGATGGGTGGGAGGTTAAATCCTATGAAGATGCTGAGATTATACTAATTGATTGCGTGCATAAGACGCCTCCAGAGCAGGAGGCTGGCAGACCTTATATTGCAATTCCACAAATGAAGGATGGAGCGCTTAATTATTCTGAGGCTCGCAAAATTTCTGACGAGGATTTTCAGAAATGGACAATCAAAGCTAAACCTGAAGCTGGTGATATTGTATTATCTCGTAGGTGTAACCCTGGTGTGACAGCATACGTTAAAGGGGAGGTAGAATTTGCGTTAGGTCAAAATTTAGTATTACTGAGATCATCTGGTAATTTTGTGGACAAATCATTTATCAGATGGATTCCGCAGAGCTATCAATGGTGGGGGCAAATTTCATTATTTTTAAATGTCGGTGCTGTATTCGAAAGCTTGAAATGTGCCGATCTTCCTAAATTTAAGCATTCATTCCCTCCACTCTCCGAACAAAAAGCCATCGCAGCAGTTCTCGGTAGTCTCGACGACAAGATCGAGCTTTTACGCGAGCAGAACGAGACCTTGGAAGCCCTTGCCCAAACCCTCTTCAAACGCTGGTTCATCGACTTCAACTTCCCCGATAAAAACGGCAACCCCTACAAAGACAGCGGCGGTAAAATGATCCCCTCCGAACTCGGAGAAATCCCTGAAGGGTGGAGAATTTCTTCTATTTATGATATGGCTGACTATATAAACGGAGCAGCCTTTAAGCCTAAGCAATTCTCAGCAGATGATTCAGGTTATGCTGTAATCAAGATAGCTGAGCTTAAGTCTGGAATTTCTGGGCAAACTAAATTTTCTAATGAAGGAATAGCAGACAAATACAAAATTGATAATGGGGAGGTTCTATTCTCT
>CAKZMG010000251.1 GCA_937128235.1 uncultured Verrucomicrobiales bacterium | reverse complement strand
TTCTTTCTGGCGCAACGACCTTTTAAAGCCCTATCATGAGCTTTCCTTCAGTGTCATTCTATTTGGCGCAATGCGCTGACAAGCCTCAGAAATCCTAGAGCTTGTCAATTCCGCTTGGAGTGCTAAATTACTTTTATGGCACTACAAGACACCAATGAAATTCTCAGTGTGGAAGACTACCTAGAGGGTGAACTGATTTCAGATATAAAGCATGAGTATCTAGGTGGCATAGTACACGCGATGGCTGGTGGTAAAAGGAGGCACAACCTTGCCGCATCGAATGTTACAGGGCTATTCTATGGAGCATTAAAAGGTAAGTCGTGTAGATCTTTTAACAGTGACTCTAAGGTAAGAGTTCAACTTCCTAACCAAGTCCGCTTCTACTACCCAGATGCTCAAGTTGTCTGTGATTTGGATGATGATGATTCTTTGTTTACGGATAGTCCTGTTGTGGTCGTAGAAGTACTCAGCGACTCCACCAGACGTCAGGATCTAGGTGAAAAACGTGATGCCTATCTCACTATCCCATCCCTCAAAGTTCTCATTATCATCAATCCATCAAAAGTTCATGTCAATGTTGACCGCCGTAAATCACCAGGTGGATTTGACCAAGAACAGTATCGTCAGCTTGACCAAAAGATAGATCTACCAGAGATAGAGGCTAGCCTCTTAGTATCCGACATCTATGAGGGGATAACACTTGAGTAAGCGATGAAAAGCATGGCAATTTTTCAGATTCTGGCCGCGAATATTACCAGAGCGGATGTGATCGAAGCTTGGATTTTCTATCTTATCCTGATTGTTGTTTTTTCCTCTGTGGTTATTTATCGCAGGTTTAACTACGCAAGCGCGGCAGTTTGTGCAGTCACAATAATTATTTTATCACTAACTCATCATCTGATATTCGCAGATACTTCTGGGCCGTGTCCTCATTATGGTGACTACGGCTATTTCATAGTTATTGCCATCACGAGCATCATCTATACGATTGCGTTTTATGGACGAAATCCAAAACGTAAGATGCTCTCGATGAGCTTCGCATTTTTCGCGGTATTCTCTTTGTTTCTAATGGAAGAGAAAGTGATGTTGAATACCTACCGTGTGATATTTGAAGGGAAGGAACTATTTAAGTCCATCTGATTTTTACAGTCCGGTCTTGCGATTGTTAGCTTCTCTATCGAGAACCTTACCCTTTGTAGTTTTTAGCTCAATGGTGTATTTGCCCTGACGTAATGATGTGCCTGAAACAGTAGTGGTTTCACCTGCAGGTATGCTAGCCATGCTTCTGCCATTGAGATAGAGAACAGAGTCAACGTTCGCTCCAGCTGTAATGGAGAGATCCTTAAAGTGATTCCAAGCTTTACGTCCTCTATACAGATAAGGTTTTCTGTAAGTCCTAGTGACACGAGTGCGTATGCCACCTCTTGGTCTCACGACCTTGACTTTTTCTTTAATGGGAGCAGGTTTCGCTTCTCTGCGAGAAGTAACCTTAGTGGGAGAGTGACTTTCCGGCACGGATTCTTTATTACTAGTATCGGTTGCTTTTTTTGCAACAACTCGTTTCTTAACAGATTCCTCTTTAACTATAGTTCTAATATCATAAATGCATGTTTTTCTAATTTCCTCACTGAGATCCTTGTATTCTATGTTGCTAACTCCGTTCGAATGAATAAAGCCTACATGGGTGTCAGTGGCTCGTGTGACTTTGAGATTTTTGTATTCTTTTCCTTTTGCTGTCAGAGTATCATACTTAGTTCCGATGAAGTTATCTCTAGCAACTTTTTGTTTCTTACGAAGCTGTTTGATGATCTCTTCTTGGCGAAGTCGCTCTTACTCTATTTTTTCTTCTTGCAGGCGTTTTTCTTCTGCAAGTTTCATTTCCAGTGCCTGACGTGCTTTCTCTTTGGCTTCAAATTCCTCTACTGCCTCATCAGCTAATCTCTGTTGCTCAGCGGCTTTTTCAGCATCTTCTTTTGCTTTAGCTTCTCTTAGTTGTTCACGTTGTTCCTCTAGTGTGTTGTCCTCGATATCGGCGGTCTTTTCTTTTTTAGAACAAGAAAAACATAGTAAAAATGCACACAAACATAGAGTAAGGGATTTGAAAAAATTCATGGATCAGTCCTATATCGAATTTAGTTTTCAATCAAGTGTATATGATGTGATTTTAATGTATTTTGCGAATGAATTTGAGACGCTCTATTTATGTAAATACTATGTAAACCGAGCTGATTTAAATTGATCGTAGTTAACTTCATTGCTAAAAGCGAACTCTATGAAGATTCAATATCCATTACTCGCGTTGTGCGGCTTTAGTGCTGCGTTTAGTTCAATTTTATCTGCTTATGATCTCCATGAGTGGGGGACATTTACTACTGTCTCAGGCTCTGATGGGAGGCTTCTAACAGGTCTGCATGTGGAGGAAGAGCATCTGCCGCCATTTGTGTATTCACATCTTGGGATGGAGCCAAGAGTAGGTGGTCAGTATGGATATTATCATCCAAGTCAAATGTGTGATTTGGCGAGTAATCAAAATCAGATATTTGTGATCCAAGATAAGGAGAAAAAGCTGATTCATCCTATGGCGATGATGAAGGGAATGCCTATTGCTAGACTGCAAAATGTTACGGTGAAGATGGAGACTCCAGTGATTTATTTTTATGGAGACGATACGGCTAAAGTGAATGTTAAAGTAGGCTTCAATGGGGGGACGATCAGTCAGTGGTATCCACAGCGCAAGTCTGGGGACACTCCAAATAAATTCTCAAAAGGTGATAATAAACTAAGTGAGCCGCTTAAGAAAATGATAGGCGAGAGAGAAATGGTCTTGATGAATCAAGTAAGCGATTTCTCTAAACCGTATAACGGAGCAATAGAATGGGATGTAGAGATTATTCCAAAAGCACAAGCTGACCCAGCATTTACATTTAAGGCTGAAGAAACCTACGCCACTTCAAGAATAATTTTCTCAAGCTTATCTAAGCCTTCGCTCAGTACTTCAGATTCGATAGTTAATGGTGGAAGCAGACGAATTACATTCGCTTTTACACCACACGAAAGCAGAATAAGACCATTCTCTTGTGCTTTCGCTATAACCGCTTTGGTTAAGTTCTGTAATGGCTTGCCTGACTCTGGGTCAGTAAACTCAATAGCCATCATCGCTCCAATGGTACGTATTTCACCAATAGCTGGAACCGATTCTTGTAGCTTGTTCATGCGGGCATTCACAACCTCACCAATGCCCATGGCTTTAGCACACAATTGCTCTTCTTCGATAATTTTTAGGACTTCTAGGCCAGCCACACAACCCAACGGAGAGCCAGCGTAAGTACCACCTAAGCCACCTGGCAGTGCCGAATCCATAACAACAGCTTTTCCCACTACCGCAGAGATAGGGAAACCACCCGCAATACCTTTTGCCATTGTGATCATGTCGGGTTCAATACCCAAATATTCAGTTGCAAACATTTTACCCGTGCGCGCAAAGCCCGTTTGGATTTCATCCGCGATAAGCATGATACCGTATTTGTCACACAACTCACGCAAGCCTTGAGCAAACTCCGCAGAAGCTTGATAGAAACCGCCTTCACCTTGCACAGGCTCAAAAATTATCGCCGCCACACGTGATGGCTCAATATCACACGCAAACAAATCATCGAGCGCTTGTAGGCTTTGTTCTGTGCTTACGCCATGAAAGGCATTTGGGTAAGGTGC
>CAKZMG010000250.1 GCA_937128235.1 uncultured Verrucomicrobiales bacterium | reverse complement strand
GCTGTTTCTTGTAGGAATCCAGTTGAATAGTGTGCCGTCATGCCTACGGCTGCTAGGATGAAGAAGAATGCCATCATGATAGAGCATCCTACGATAAGAGTTTTTACCCAAGTCTTTTCCCATTCTGGAGATTTTTTGGCGAGGTTTCTGAGGAGTAGTATCCAGATGGCAATGAAGCCTAGGATGGCGGCGATGATGTAGGTGCGGCGGCTGGGGTCGAAGAGGTAGGCATCGATACTGCGTGAGTGATCTACGAGTGGGCTTTCTCCCCAAGAGGCATTTTGCCCAAGAGCAATAACCTTTAGCGCGATGACGGCGATCAAGCCCATGAGTAAGATGGCGTAACCAGCAATGAATGTGATGCGAAGCATGGTGGAACTTTACCAACTAGACTGGGAAATGACAAGTCTTACACGCTTACACAATGACAAGATCCTGCGGGTAGGTGATCTTGGTGTTTATGGTGTGGTTTTCTACGAGATAGGTGTGGGTGCCTATGAGCTCTAGTGCGGAGACTTCATCTGTGACGAGTGCTCCGGATTTCTCGATGTGTTGGTAGGCTTTTTTGAGTAGATCAGCGTTGAAAATTTGTGGAGTTTCCATTGCCCAGAGGTGGTCGCGGGAGACGGATTCGATAGCGAAATTTTCTGCGTTCGAGCGTTTGACGGTGTCGGTGATTCTGGTGGCAGATGCCGCGGCTCCGTGTTTCTGTGCTGCTTCTAGCGTTCGGTGGATCTGCTCTTGGCTGATAAATGGACGCGCGCCATCGTGAACAGCAATAAATTTCGCACCAGCTGAGACAGCGGTGATGCCTCTGGAGACTGAGTCGTGCCGGTTCTCTCCGCCAGAGGTAAGTTTTAGTTTGTTGTTACTGATGGCGAGTTCATTGAAGCGTTCCTTGGTGGAGACGAGTATGACCTCGGCTACGTCTGGTGACTGGAGGAAGGCATTGACTGAATGAGATAGCACTGGCTTGCCATGTAGGGGAGCCATGAGCTTATCAAATCCCATGCGTTGGCTACTGCCTGCGGCGACGATGATGACGGAGAGCATAAGTTTTTCTGTTTAAATTCCAGCGATTGAGATTTCGATGCTTTTGCTGGTAGGAGTGTTAGAGATGTCTGCGGTGCTATCGATAGGGACGAGGACATTTGCTTCTGGGAAGTATGCCGCAGCTGAGCCTGATGGCATATCGTATGGGATGGCTTTGAATCCATCTGTGCTGCGTTCGCCATCGCTCCAATAGCTAGTGATGCGGAGCTCTTGAAGCGGCTTGATGCTGCGTTCTTTCATGTCTTCAGGATTTAGAAATACAATCATGCGGTTATTGCTTATGCCACGGTATCGGTCATCGAGTCCATAGATGGTGGTGTTGTACTGATCATGGCTTCTGAGTGTCTGGAGTGTGAGCCTTCCTGCTGCTGGCTGGAAGATACTGAGTGGTGATGAATTGAAATTTGCCTTCTTATTTTCTGTGTTCCAGACGCGTTGCTTGGGCGCATTTGGCAGATAGAATCCTCCAGGCTGCGCGACTCTTACGTTGTAGTCATCGAACCCTGGAACGACTGCCTCGATGTGATGGCGGATGCGGTTGTAGTCTTCTACCATCCAGAGCCATTTGACGGTTTCTGTATCACCAATGGTGGCTTCTGCCATGCGGGCTACGATCATTGGCTCAGACAGCATGAGAGAGGAGTTAGGGGTAAGTTTTCCCTTGGAGCTGTGAACGATGCCCATAGAGTTTTCACAGGTGACAAACTGATCACCCGCTTCCTGGGTGTCTCGATCTGAGCGACCTAAGCAGGGGAGGATGAGTCCGGTTTTTCCAGTGACTAGGTGGGAGCGGTTGAGCTTAGTAGCGATGTGCACGGTGAGGTTGGTTTTTCTAAGCGCGGCTTCTGTGTAGTTGGTATCAGGTGCGGCTTGGAGAAAATTTCCGCCGAGCGCGATGAATGCTTTTAGCTTATTTTGGTGCATGGCGTGAATGGCTTCTACGACATCGTATCCGTGCTTGCGTGGAGACTGAAACTTGAAGTGATGTTCTAGCGAGAGATGGAACCACTCTGGCAGCTTCTCGAAGATGCCCATGGTGCGATCACCCTGCACATTAGAGTGTCCACGGACTGGGCAGAGTCCCGCGCCGGGGCGACCGATGGCTCCGATGAGGAGGTGGACGTTGACTATTTCGCGGATGATATCTACTGCGTTTTTGTGCTGAGTGATGCCCATTGCCCAGCAGGTGATGAGCTTTTTGTCTTTGTCTAAAATGGTATCTGTTAGAGTTTCTATATCCTCACGTGAGAGACCAGAGTCAGTGATAATGCGCTCCCATGATGTGGCACTGACGGCGGACTCATATTCCTCGACTCCAGCAGTGTGCTCTGAGATGAAATCCAAATCCATCACCATACCGGGAGCAGCTTCCTCACGCGCAAAGATGGATTTAGCTATTCCTCGGAAAAGAGCCATGTCTCCATTTATTTTTACCTGAAGGTATTGGGAGGTGAGGGGAGTGGCGCGGTTCATCATGCCAGAGATTTTCTGAGGATGAGCAAAGGCTAGTAAACCAGCCTCAATAAGCGGATTTACGGCAATGATTTTACCGCCATTTTCCACACATGTCTCAAGCGATGCGAGCATCCGAGGGTGGTTCGTGCCAGGGTTCTGCCCTGCGATGATAATGGTATCTGCCTCATGGAGGTCATCTAGTGAGACGGTGCCTTTTCCAATGCCAATGGAGGCTCCTAGTCCAGAACCACTGGATTCATGGCACATGTTAGAACAATCTGGGAGGTTGTTCGTACCGTAGAGGCGGGCGAATAGCTGATACATAAATGCAGCTTCATTACTGGCTCTGCCAGAGGTGTAAAATGCGGCTTCGTCTGGGTGGCTGAGTGACTTGAGCTCTTCCCCGATAAGTGTGAAGGCATCATCCCATGAGATAGGCTGATAGTGCGTATCTCCGTTTGCAGCACGTAAGACCATCGGGCTCGTTAGCCTTCCTTGCTGGTCATGCCAGTAGTCGCTTTCAGCTTGAAGTTGATCAATGGAGTGGGTTCTAAAGAAGCGCTCATCGACAATGTTAGATGTGGCTTCTGAGGCTACTGCTTTTGCCCCATTTTCGCAAAACTCTGAGACAGCACGGTGATCATCTGGGTCTGGCCACGCGCAGCTGGGGCAGTCAAATCCGTCGGTTTGGTTTAAGTCCAGAAGTGCCTTAGTGCCTCTAACAGGTCCAGCGGTGCTGAAAATCTGCTTGAGTGAAGATGTGACGGCGGGTCTTCCTGCTGCCCAAGTTTTTGGCTTCGTTACTTTGATTGGCTTATCCTCATTTTGCATACATATAGTTTGCAATGAGAAGTAGCTTCTGTGAAGAGAATTTTACGAGCTTGCTTACCAACTATCAGCTTTTCTAGTAGCGTTGGCAGTTTTGTCATAAATATGCAGATCAATCCTCTTGAAAACGTTGAGGTTAAATTTATTTTCACCAAGTGCCTGGTGGTAGGCTGTGAGGGTATTTCCATTGATAGATATTGGCTTGAGGATGATCCAGCCTTTGTCCTTGAACCAACATTTGATGTCATTTTGATACATGAGGGGCTCTTCTTTTGTGCTGGAGCCAGTGAGATCTACTGATCGCATTCTGATGATGGGAATTTTGAGTGGTGTGTATGCAGTCTCGATCTGCATGATCCCGTCACGAACTTTCCCTAATTTACCGAGCAAAATATCGCCATTTTTGAGTAGGATACGCTCGCCTTTTCCTTTGATTTCAGAAAATGTTTCAGCATCTACATCACTGGGCATGTGCCCGCTCCACTTGGAAATACTGAGGTTCTTAATTCTGATCGGTGTCTTATTACTGCTCACGAGGTGGAGAGCTGAGCCAAATTTATTTGGTCTAGGCTTGGAGTCGGTGAAGGTGTCTAGCTTAACTCCATTACGGTAAATGTGGAACTCACCTTTGGTTTTACTCATGAAAATATCATAGTGTGCATGGAGTTCTTTGGTGGTTCCTCTAACATTGCGCGGCTGGATACGGAATCTGTTACCACGGTTACGCTGTAGCTCAGAGGTCAGGTGAGCGAGTTGCTTGCCATCGCTGAATTTGAGAAGTGAACATCTGCCTCGCTGAAGACTTAGTTGATAGTAGTTGTCTGGTTTGGTTTGCTCGTGATCTGATGAGAAGAGATAGAGTGTGACGTATTCATCATCTTTCCATGAGAGATCAAAACTAATCGATGCTTCTGGTGGAATACCCAGATCTTGAGCTAGATTGCCTGCTTGCCCACCACCGATGAGCGAGTTGTTAGTGAATTTCCAAGTTTGCTTGATGCTGTTGTTATGCCATTCTTCTAGGCTTTTGGGACCTCTGTAAAGGTAACCTTTTTTTGAGTCGATCTCCATTTTGGTAATGAACTTCTTCAACACCTTGATCTGACCCGCATAGTTTGTATTGAGTGTGACGTGTTTGTCATCGATGTTAGAAAATCCACCTTTGATGATTCCGTGTAGTCCTTGTTGGTTATCTCGGTTGTTAATGATGAGTGTTGTCTCATCTTCATTTTGATCTGCTTTTATGGCGTTTTTTCTATTGTCATTTAAAGTTACATTGAGGATTTTTGCGGCGGAAAACGTCACTGGATCTACCAAGTCCGGGCTGATGATAGAGAGGTTATCCTTTTCCCAGCGAGTAATTTCACCTGAGATGGAATCACCATTGTAGAAGAAAATAGTACCTGAGAGTTCCTCAGCTTCTGCTTTTACTGGAGCAGCAGGCTTAGCCACTTCAGCTGGCTCGGCATCTTGTGCTAAAAGAGAACTTGTAGCTGAACTCAGACCGCTGAGCATGATTAAAGTGAATTTAGTGAAATGTGATAATGATGTGAACATATGAGAAATAGTTTGTAGAAAACACTAGGAGATGAAAAAAATGATCATGAGTTAATCTTCAAATGGAGCAATTGATTTGGGATCAATTGGTTTCGGAATAGTGATTGCTGAAGATAGACTCGCTTTAGGAAGCGATACTTTACCTAGAATGGGATGATCTACAGTGAGTTTCCCATCGATGATTTGTGAGCTATTGTATGATACCTGACCTCCTGAGACGAGATTGAGGTGATAAATGGCATTATTTTTGTCAGTAGCCTTAGCCGCAGTCTTAAACTCTAGTATATCGATAGCGGTCTCTGGAATAGAGGAGTCTTTCTTAGCAAATGGTGCTTTGAAGTTAAGGTTAGCTTTGCCTTCATTTCGTGTGATGCCGATGATCTGTCCAGTCATGACGCTACCAGATAGGTCTGTGATAAGATCATGCTTAGCGAGTGCTTCTGTCTTTGACTTGATGTCATCAGTCACTTTGCCGCTCCATGAAGAAATCTTAATATTGCTGATCTGGGTATTTATGCCCGTGCGCTGGAGATTTTTAACGATAAAATAGTTTCCTTTAGGAGCCACCTTAGTGTCGTTGAGCGTTTTTATTAGTTTACCATTGAGATACAGTGCCATTTTTTGGTGCTTTCTGTCCACGTGTATCGCTACATTGAGGTTCGATTGTGCGTAGAAGCTATCGTTTCCTAGGACTTGCGCTAGAGTAGTGTATTTACCTTTATTACTACGGTAAATGGTGATCCCATGTGAGTTTAGATCGATGTAGTAAAAATCACTTTTTTTATCAGCTTTAAGTTGATTTGAAGAGAAGCAGAAGCGTAAGTGGGGAGTAGCTTCTTCCCAGGTAGTCTTAAACTCAAAGATGTAATTTTGAGTGAGATCGCGAATAGACTTACCTGCTTCAGATCTTCTGTTTACGCTGAGTTTACCGTCTTTGAGCTTCCAGTCTTCTGAGCTTGTAGTCCAGGCACTGAGGTCGTCGCCAGGGCCGCGATAGAGTATTTTATTCGCTTTGGTATTGAATTTTATATGTGAGACCTTGTTTCTAGGCACTGTGTGTGCGCCCACAGAATCAGATTTAAATGAAACTATCTGGTCATTTAGCTCGGTGATAGTACATGGAAAATGGTCGCCATTGAGTAATTGAATACTCTGTGTGAGGGTGCTGTTTTTATGACCACGGGTATCAAATACGATCCGGTCAATGGATGTTTCCTTGACCTTCAGAGTGTCCTGAGAATGGGGGTGTTTAAGCTCTAGCACGCCAGAAGCACTGCTATTGACTAATTTTCCTGAGAGAGAATTTCCATTCTTCAGAGTGACAGAATCTGCCGCCATGGCCACGGATGCAGCACTGGATAAAGCAGCGAGTGATAGAATAAAACGGTTTATCATATTATTTAAAGAAAATGAGTGACTGAAAGTGAAGCGATGCTGAGAATTATTTGAATGTCTCATACGCGTAATCCATGTTCACAAACTCAAATGAGGAAATGAACTCAGATTTGACTTTGATTTTACCAAGGATACTAGATTCAATAAAGATGGAACCATCATCTGACTTCGAGAGAAGACCCGTGATTCTGCCTGTGCCGTAGAAGCGGACGGTGACATCTTTTTTATCTCTGGACTCAGGCTCGTCTGACCTTTTTCGAGAGAAGTTGATTGAGCTAACTTGATCTTGCGGGATAGAGAGTTCAGCGTAGGTAGATTTTAGATCGATGGTAGAGTCTGTGATTGCAGTGACTTTTCCTGAGTATCTATCAGTGCCATTATTTAGCATCACAATGTCACGCGTTTCATTTTCTAGCGATATAGCAGAATCTCTTACTCCATTCCAAGAACTCACTACGATGTCGCTAATAACCGACTTTGCATTAGCATTACTGTATTGCATGTTGAAACCAAAGTGAGATCCAAGATGTTTATCGGCTAGCGATTCTATCTGCCATTGCCCAACGTTGCGTTTGTTCGCGTAGAGCATGATTAGGCCAGATTTTTTATCTACTCTGATATCATATAAAGTTTTGGATTGCTTAGAACTGATAGATATACCTCCCACCATATTGGGGACAGTAGTTTGGTAAAGGGATCCATCTTCTTTGAATCCATATTGGATTAAGCTTGAGCTAGATGGGTGTAAACGGATTACGAGTGAAGTGCCAAGTTGGTTTGCTAGTGAGCTGTTGTAGCGAGTTCGGTTCTGCTTGATTACCTTATCATCTTCATCATATTCAGGTATCTTAAGGTCAGCCATAATGACTAGTTTCGGGAAGTAAGATTGTGAGGAATAGCTATTGAATATGATACGAAATTTCTCAGGAAGTTCAGGCTTCATCAGGATTGAGCTTGGCTCACCTTGATGTGTCAGACTGAAATTTTTTAGCTTCCATGGCTTCTGCTCTTCTTTCTCCTTATCTGTTAGGTCATCTTTAGCCGGTCGGTTAATCGGGTACTTGAGCTCCCATACTTCATCTTCTGAGTAGGGTCCCCGGTAAATGATTTTATCACCTAAGGGATTGAGGTTAATATCGAATATGTTACTCTTAGCAATAGAGATTTTACCACCAAAGTCAGTCTCTAGCGTGAGTGTGTCTTTAGTGAGCGATACTACTTTTCCAGGGATGGTGTCTAAGTTTTTTAATGTAACGTAACTGATGTGGCTGAAGGGTTTAGTTTTCTGCCCGTTGTTCATCACTATTTTGCGCACCTCTTTGGTCTCAAACGCAATGTTTTTTTCTGCTGAGTCATTTTTCCAAATGATTTTTCCTGAGGTGGTGAATCCTAGGAATTTACCATGCAGGGTATCGTCATTCTCAAAGTTGATTAGATCATTGTTTTGAGCAAATGCGATAGGGGAGGCAACAAGGAGAGACAGGAGTGTCTTGGATAGTATAGTCATAGTAAATTTTTATTTTTCGTAAATTGGTAAGAAGCGATAGTTGAGCGCCATTGACAGGAGAGCAAAGCCAGTGGCTCCTGATCTACCTAGTCTCACGTCAGACCATCCACCATCAGGATTTTGAGAAGCAGTCATGACCTTGGAGTTCTTCTCGTTCCATTTTTTCCATTCATCTTCATTGGCATGGAATAATGCCTGAGCCATATAGTACTCGTGATAGAAGAGATAATGATGTCCACCACTTTCACTGCGGCTAGTGAGGAACTTGGTGACGGTATCAAATGATTTTTCATCTTTCTTTTTAGCGAGTGACATACAGAGTGAGCCGATAGCTGTGAGGGTGCTCTTGCCTCCTGACTTAGATGTGTATCCATAGCCGCCATTTGACGAGCGACAGCTAGCCATATACTTCAGCGCTTTATCGATGTTCTTGTTAGGGACAGGGATGCCTGCATTTCTAGCAGCAAGGAGAGCTACTAGCTGACATCCAGCAACGGTAGTATCCGCAGTCATATCCTCTGGATTATATCGCCACGCTCCTTTGGGATTTCGATCTTGTGATGAAGTGAGAAGTGCTACAGATTTTTTTAATGCGCCAGCGAGTCTATCATCATCGATCATGCCATAAGCTTCAGCTAGGGCAAGTGTGGCAAATCCGTGATTATACATACTTGAGCCAATGTATCCGTTCTTGTTTTGCTGCTTGAGAATGAAGTCTATACCTTTCTTGATGTTCTCAGCATAGGGCCCAAACTCGGCGTCTTCACCATGAGCGAGAAATGCCAGTACACAGATGCCCGTGATGCCAGGCTGAGTGGCATAACGGCTTCTGTCTTTACTAAATGAGCCATCACTAGCTTGCATGCTAGCGAGAAATTTTAAGCCTTTCTTATACGAAATTTCTACGTTTGCTGGCACCACATCTACTTTCCTGCGTCCTAGTCCCTGAGCTTCTGCTGAGGGGCTAGTTACAAGAAACAAACTGCATGTGATGCCGATAGCTGTGGTGTAGCTGATGGCTGATTTAGCAATGGATTTGATCATTATTTTGTAGCTTTGTTATATGCGTCTAGTGCGCGTTGCTCTTCTTTAGGAAGATTTTTGCTTGGAGCAGAGGTATTCTTCGGGACGCGGCGTTCTTCTTTGGTGTTGTCCGCATTTCCAGAGGTTTTGTCGTTGGCTTTATCAGAAGCACCTTCTTGACCTTCGCCACCTGAGTCTCCTTGTCCTTTGCCTTTACCCTTGCCTTCCTTAGGCTCTTTACCTTCTCCCATCATTCCTTCCATCATTTCAAGCATGGAACCCATGCTTTTTTTATTGCTCTCTCAGCCGCCTCAGCCTTTTTGTTTTTGCTTAGCTGCTTCGTAGATTTTCTCGATGATTTCAGTTTCGATGGCGATGGTGTTTCCGCCTGTCTTCTTGTTTTCAAGTCTCTCAGTTGCTTCACCCATGAGGTTTTCAGCTTCGTCGAGGAGCTTGACTACTTTTGGGTCAGTCTGCTCTTGGATGAGGTCTTGCACATCAGCAGAGAGTTCATCTTGCTGGTCAGCAGTTTGGACGCTTTCCTTAGCATGCTTCTTAAGAACGTCCTCTGCTTTAGCGGCAGGCTTCTTGTTCTTAGCTTGGTTCTTTTTTAGATCTTCTCTAAATGATTCTCCAGCCGAAAGCATGCTGACGGATAGAGCAGTTAGAGTTGATATTAGTAGTGTCGTTTTCATAAATTTTCTTGGTTATAATTGTAGCTTAGGTGCAGGATTAGGAGCTGGTTTTTCTGTACTATCACCACCAGTCACGTCTCGCTTACTCTGCTCTAGGGCACGAGTCTTTGCTCTGAGACGCTGTTCTTCTTGGATCATTTTCATGACCTTAAGCATGAACTCGAAGTCTTGATCTTCTTGGCTGCCACCACCGCCGCCTTCGCCACCGCCGCCTCCGCCATCTTGTTGGCCAGTGTCTTCTAATTCTTTAGCCCACTCGCGGAGAAGTTTGGCACTTGCCATTGCGTCTTCAGTTGCTCTCCAAGTATGTTGATTTTCTATTTTTTTTTCAATCTCGCTGAGGTCTTCAGTGATCTTAGACTCTTTCATTTTCTCGAGAATCTTTTTGTGTTCTGGTTTCTGAGTCCGCGCGTGGAAAAAGGCGAGGTCTTCCTGAATCCAGCGAACATCTGAAGTGGCTTGCTCCTGCTGAAGGAAAAGTGCTTGGACGAGACGCTTGAAAACTGGGTCTAGCTCGCCGTAGTGTAATCCAAGCATCTGATTTGCTTCTGAAATAATCGTTTGAGCGATACTTTCTTCATCAGATGCGGCTTGCTTGAGACGATTCACAAACGTGCTAGATTCTAGTTTTTCCTTAGCTTTTTCAGCCTTCTCAGCAGTTTCTTTCATCTTATCAAGTAGCTTTTCCTGCTTCTCAATAGCCTTTTCTAGATCTTCCTTTGTCTTTTCCTCTGAGTTTTTCTTGTCCTGTGCCTGATCGAGGTCTTCAGAAATTTCTGGCATGTCCTGATCTGCCATTTCCTGCATGTTATTAGCAGCATCCGCGAGATCCTTGAGTGTTTTGCTGTCGATAGACTTATTCTTAGCAGCCTCTTTGAATGTATCCTTGAGTTCTTTCGCTAGCTTTTTAATTTCTTCATTGTTATCCAGCTCCTTGTTTTGCTGCTCAGGAAGTTTTTCTTTCGCGTCTGCTGCTTTATCTGGATCTTTGAGATCTTTTTCGATGCGTTTGTTCTCGTCTAAATTTTCCTGCTCAGTGCGCATCGCATCTTCGAGCTTGGATAGGGTATCATTCATCTGCTGCTTCACATAGCTAGCATGCTCAGACTCGCTGAGAACAAATATCTCAATAGGCTCAGAATAGACACGCGGAGTGTCAGGGTTGTAGTCTTCTACCCAAGTTCTGACCACCAGCTTCTGAGGCTTGATTCCACGCTTCTGGAAATCGATGATCACTGGCTTGTTCCCATTGGTCATGTAGGGGTCACCTTGGAGCAATACGATTTCATCCGCAGCTGGAGTCTCGGCGGATGGGGTAGTAAATTCACCTTTCCATTCAACTCCCGCAGACTTGATGCCGAAGTTGTCTTCCGCAGACATTTCAAATTCAACTACCTCATTATAAAGCATGAATTTCTGTTTTGCGATACCCTGAGTGTAGGTAGCGGGAGGTGTGTCTGGCTGAGAATTGATAGTGAACTCCGCTGAAGTAAGTCCCTTGATGCCATGCTTATCCACCCATGTGAGTGGGAGGGTGATGGTGCCTTTTGAGATCTCGATGGGATCAGTAATGATGGAGCGGTCAGAGATTTTATGTTTCACACTGAGAGCCACTGGTTCTGGTTTAGCGTTAGGGTCAATGCCCTGAATCTCTGCTTCTTCTGGATCTATCTCTACCATCTGTGGCACAAATGTGGCGGAATCAGTCTTGGCAGAACTGAGCTCGCGGTCAGCTGTGGCTGTGATGATGACTTTGCTTCCCTCCAGAACATCAGTCTGAGTAGAACCTAGCTCATTCGTCACTGGCTTACGCTGGAGGTAATCTGGATAGGTCACTTCTTGCTGAAAAGCACTGATCTTAGGACGCGGGATCGGGCGGACATCGAAGTTGTGGTTGGCATCACCAAGCTTGAGCTCGACTATTGCCTTCTTCCGCTTTCCTGGAAATTCCAGCGAGTAGAGACCATTCTCATATTGATAATCATTCCATTTTGCCGATCCATAGCGGGCAGTAGCAAATTCTGGCTGATCTTCGGTGTCATCTCTCAGTGGAAATGAAATGGTGAACTTCTCACCAATAGGCACATAGAGAGGCTGGGGGATTTTAGTGAGATCCGCCTTTGTGAAAGTGAATCTCTCCGTATCTGAAAGTGGCATGAACCAACGAGCAAGAGCATTTTTTCCTGCACTAGGATAAGCGATAAATGCCCCACCAGCGATGAGTGCTATCACTCCCAGTCCCAGTCCAAGCTTACGAGTCCAGCTAGATGATAGCGCTAAGTCGAGGTCGCGCTCCTGGGCATCATGCGCCACTGCGATCATCGCCGCCTCGCGGAGTTTAGGAGAGAGAGCGGTCTGGCTTTCTTTCTGATCTTGAAGTTCTACCACACCGAGTAATCGGTCACCGAGGTTAGGATAATGTTTTGAGATCAGACGCGCGAGTTGGTTTTCCTTGCGGTGCTTGAATACCCAGCGATTGATCCAGAGTGGGGCGAACACCGCAAATAGTGACACACCAGCGAGTAAAATAATGAGACGCACGAGCGGTGGAATTTCCCAAATACGATCCAGCGCAAAGACGAGCGCGAAGGAGACGACCAGACCGAGTAAGCCAGCGAGAACAGCCTCAGTGATCTTAATGCGCCAAAGATGCTTCTTGAAGCCTTCAAGTTGCTTACGTAGAGAATCTGGTAAGGGTGCAAGGTGTTGATTTTCTGGTATGTCTGACATGGTTCTATGTTCGCTGATGAAATGATGACTTGTAGATCAATTCTGGACTAATTTAGAGCTAATCTAGAATTACTCCATTCCTAAATAATACGCACTATTATGGCATTATATTACTTTTAATGGTGAAATAAAATCATAAATTTCTGCTTTATTTACTAAACAGCGAGGTGGGAGAGAGGATTTATCTAAAACTGTGTGGA
>CAKZMG010000249.1 GCA_937128235.1 uncultured Verrucomicrobiales bacterium | reverse complement strand
GTGGTAGTGAATCATACTTTGTTTTTCACTCTCTACGGAGCTGAGCTAGAGGCGCAGCAGTTGGGCGAAAAGGGCAGTGGAGGTTATCTGTTTGCCAATGACTTTGCGATTCTCGATGAGGCTCATACTCTGGAAGATGTGGCGGCTAAGCAACTGGGAATAAGGCTTAGCCAGGCTGGGCTGAAATTTGACGTGCAACGACTGTATAATCCTAAGACGAAACGCGGTCTGCTTAAGACGATGCGTGCTGGTGAAGGTATGCAGTGTGCGGAGGAACTACTAGATGTGGCGGAGGAGTTTTTTGAGGAAGTGGGAGAGGTCGTAGATTTCGGTCAGTATTCTCGTGAGTTTAGAGTGAGACAAGCGGACTTGGTGGAAAATCAGTTGGCTCTACCGCTGCGTAATTTCTGGACAGCAGTCGAGGAAGCCGCAGGGGATTTAGAGAAGGATAGCGCTGTGCGTAATGAACTGATGGATGGAGCGAGAAGGATGCGAGAGATGCATGGTGCGCTCAAGCTGTTCTTAGATCAAGATGATGACGAGAGTGTTTACTGGGTGGAGAAGAGTGGCCGTGATGGTGATAATTTAGTGCTAATGTCGGCGCCGATCAATGTGGCGGACATTTTGCGAGACACGATGTTTGGTAAAGGCAAGACATGTATTCTGACTAGTGCAACATTGGGTGCTGGTGATGAGAACTTGAGTTACTTTAGAGATAGAGTTGGTGCTGAAAATAGCAGAGCTTTGAAGATCGGTAGTCCGTTTGACTATGCTAAGCAGATGGAAATCTATGTGATGCGCAGTATGCCAGATCCGGGAACGGAGAAGTATGAAGAACAGCTAGTTCACTGGATCGGTAGAGTGCTGAAATACACTGAGGGCAAAGCTTTTGTGCTTTTCACTAGTTATCGAGTGATGCGCAATGTGGCTAATGCGATGGAAGAATATTTTGATGAAATGGGCTGGCGTCTTTTAGTTCAGGGAGACGGAACACCTAGACACCAAAT
>CAKZMG010000248.1 GCA_937128235.1 uncultured Verrucomicrobiales bacterium | reverse complement strand
GCAACAAAGCAGGAGATAACAGCCTTTTACTCTGAGTTATTCAAAGCGTATTCTAAGTTCTGGAAATCAACTACCTTAATCCGTAAGCTAATTTAAGAAAAAGGTTGGTAACCCGCCTAGTTAATAGGTTAAGAGTTGTTTACTACAACCACCCAACGGGTTACCTATGACAAAACTAGCACTCACTAACGAAAATATCAACGCTCAAGGCGGATTAAATCTGATCGGCTCAATTCTGACTTTTTTCACACCGCTCAAAAAACTATTCCCTATCGGTAGAGGTGATCGCTCCGACAAGATTAGCGATGCTGACATTTTGACCACTCAGATAGGTCTTATCAGCCAAGCACGTATTCATTATGAAGATGTCGAACTCTTCAGACAGGATGAAGCAGAGAACTTCAGCCTAAGCATGGGGTTGTCTAAAGTCCCCTCAGAATCAACTTTACGCCTTAGACTAGAATCTCTGGCAACCCTCCAAAGCATGACCAAAGTGGAAGGCATTAACCTCGCCATCTTAAAAAACCATCAGATCAGCCCACTCACAATCAATGGCAGACAATACATCTCTAACGATATTGATGTCACCCCGCTAGACAACACAGGCAGTCAACGCGAAAATGTAGGACGAACCTACAAGGGATGCGATGGATTCGCCCCGATCATGAGTAATCTAGGAACCCAAGGCTGGCTACTACACCATGAACTCAGACCAGGAGTTCAGCATTGTCAAAAGGGCACCCCAGAATTCCTCCAACGCAATGCAAAGCTGCTTAAGAAACTCAAGCCCAAGCTCAAACACCCCATTTTACAACGTCTTGATGCAGGAAACGATAGCGCAGACACCCTAAAAGAGCTTCGCGATGGAGAAGAATTTTTCCTCGTAAAGCGTAACCTGCGTAGAGAAAATAAAGTTAAATGGCTCAGCCATGCCATGTCACAAGGAGAGGCAGAAACACCGAGAGAGGGCAAAGAAGTTTACACTGGAAGCGTAGAGCATTTAAGACCAGGTGGTGAGCAAAGTGAGCAAGAACCTCTCACCGTAGTTTACCGTGTGACTCGTCGGAGCATAGATAAACACGGACAAGCACTCCTCATCGATGACCTAGAAGTAGAAAGCTACTGGACGAATTTAGGCGAAACTCCAGAAGACGTAATCGCGCTCTATCACGATCACGGCACCAGCGAACAATTCCACAGTGAGATAAAAAGTGACCTCAATCTGGAGCGGCTCCCCTCTAACAATTACGAAGTGAACAAACTATTTTTTGCCCTAGGTTGCATCGCCTATAATTTACTAAGAGCAGTGGATAACAGACTCTCAGCACATAAAGACAAATGGCCAGACCACCTCAAGAAAAAGCGCACCTCACAAAATCGCCGTCGAGTAGGAAGCATAGTCCGCGACATCATCTGCATAGCAAGCAAGCTAGTGAAGCATGGTAGAGCAAAGTGGATAAAGATAGCCAAAGGCTGGCCATGGTCACGCGTGATCATGGCGGTGCATAAAGACCTACAAATCAGTCCTAATTAGTATCTGTTAGAGAAAAGTAGAAAACACCATAGGTTTAAAGCCATAGGTTTAGCGGGTTTGGCACTTACTTCAAGTTGGTGCGGATTGATTGTGCCCAGATAGCAGTAAATCACAGAAATCTACCATCCGTTGTGGTGTTTTAATCATGTTCGACTAGAGATTTAGAAGTTTTGAGAATGAATCCCTACATTCCCCGCACCCAGCCGAACCGCCAAAATACTAACTCACGGAATCAGGGATATATTAGTTTGTCCTAGCTGCAATGGATTTCTATTAGAATTTTTCTGCTTGTCTGTATCCATAGCGTTTTCCAA
>CAKZMG010000247.1 GCA_937128235.1 uncultured Verrucomicrobiales bacterium | reverse complement strand
TGAAATAAAATCATAAATTTCTGCTTTATTTACTAAACAGCGAGGTGGGAGAGAGGATTTATCTAAAACTGTGTGGATTCTTCCTATTTTAATGACAAAATCACCGACCTGCTAAAGGACGGTGATCTTGGACGGTGATCTCATTTCAAGAAGAAGTCAGATTCAGTTAGTCTTTTGAATCGATCTCGCTCGCATGTTTTTGGAATAGTTGAAGCTCGTCTTTCACAACGGGGAATAATATCCAAACACCGATGAGGTTAAAAATGGCCATGCCAAATAGCATCGCATCAGAGAAGTCAATTACTGAGCCAAGTGAAAGTGATGCGCCAATGATAATGAAGAGACAGAAAATTCCCTTATAGAGCATTTCTGCAAATTTACTTTTGCCAAACAAGTAAGCCCATGCCTGCTGACCGTAGTAGCTCCAGGAAATCATTGTTGAGAATGCAAACAAAACCACACAGGCAGTCAGAACATACGGGAACCAGCTAATGACTTGCTCAAAGGCTTGCGAGGTGAGTTCAATGCCTTTGTCTGTTCCTCCTCCAGACACACCTTCATGCATCCCTGTGATAACGATCACGAGACCTGTTAGAGTGCAGACGATGACGGTATCGAAAAATGGCTCTAGCAGCGCAACCAGTCCTTCACTAGCAGGATGTCTAGTCTTAACAGCAGAGTGGGCAATAGGGGCGGATCCGAAACCAGCTTCGTTAGAGAAGGCAGCGCGTCTCGCTCCTTGGATGAAGGCAGCCACCACAGCACCGAAGCCTGCTTTTGGCGCGAACGCTTCATTAAAGATAGTTCCTATAGCGGAGAAAATAGCATCCGATTTACTGAAAATGACGATCAGGGCAGCTAGGATATAGATGCCGCACATCAGCGGAACGAGCTTCTCGGTGACTTTAGCGATGGAAGAAATGCCGCCGATAATGACTACAGCAACAAGAAGCGCAACAATAAGACCGAAAACCCACCGTTCTTTATCAAAGAATGACTGTGAGTTTTTTGCTTCATTCTTCAATATAGTTTCTCTAGCAGTCAAAGAGCTAAGAGTTTCTCCCTTTTCGCCTAATTGTTTTTGCAGAGCAGTGATTTGGGACTCAAGGCTACTGATATGGGTGTCGATAAGAGCATTTTCCTGAGGGCTGATGGGTGCTGAGCTATCGATAGATTTTCTGGCGACTTCGAGATTTTCTGTGACTGTTTTAAGGTCAGTTGACAGTGTGGTGATTTTGCTTTTTTCTTCTTCAATCGTTTTTAGCTCCGCATGTATTTTCTTATTATCTTCAGATTTAGTAACATTTACAAACTGCTTACGAGCCTGGTTTACCTGAAACATATTTCCACCACCAAATGATGCTCCGACACACATGATGGCAAAGAGAATAGCCAGACACTTACCCATGCCAGCCATGTTGCGTTCCTTTAGACCATCACGGAGATAATACATTGCTCCGCCACGGACTTTCCCATTAGCGTCAATTTTACGATACTTTACGCCCAATGTGCACTCACAGAACTTAGTGGTCATTCCTAAAATACCAACCAAGACCATCCAAAAAATAGCTCCAGCACCACCTACACTCACAGCAATAGCGACACCAGCTATGTTTCCTAGACCTACTGTTCCTGATAGGGCGGCTGTTAGGGCTTGGAAATGAGTAATTTCTCCAGGGTCGTCAGTTTTGCTGTACTTACCTTTTACGGTGCGAAATGCTAGCTTAAGTAAGCGGAAATTTACAAATTTAAAGATGAGCGTGTAAAGTAAGGCTGAGCCAGCTAACCAGATCAAGATGAGAGGCAGTGAAACTTTATCACCTCTGGCATCCTTCACGATCGTTCCATCTGAGTGATCAAGGTCAACATCAGCGAAGACGAATTTAAATGCCCAGTGCGACATAGGTCCCATGACATCATTGATAGCTTTATCTACTGTGCGATCCTCTTTGGGCTTAACCTCAGGTGCTGCTGTTTCCGCTACTTCAGTAGTTTTCTGCTCGTCACTGACCTCTGGGGTATCTTGTGCATGGGCGGAGAATGAGGTGATGATGCTGAAACAAAAAATGAAGAACAGGCGGCTAAGGAATTTGGAAATGGTCATAGGTAGATCGTGTTGTGCGTGTAAAAAATGCTAAGTAATAGATCACAGTGATGCGGTTCATAACTCAAGCCAAAAAGTGATTATCTCATGCCCTAGGAATAGAAAGTTGGGAATAGGGGAAAATTTTTCACATTTAAACAAAGATTTTCTTGCCATCTCTGAAAATTCGATTAGAACGTCGCCGCAGTCAATCACGACTCACCACCAAGCTCGGGTGGCGGAATTGGTAGACGCGCCAGACTAAGGATCTGGTGCCCATTGCGGGCGTGGGGGTTCGACTCCCCCCTCGAGCACCATTTTAAAAGGCTTAGCTTAAACGCTAGGTCTTTTGTTTTATAGTGGTAAGGGTATTTTTTTCTTTTATTTAGGTGAGTGTGTATTCCAGATTTCTATTGAATAGGCGGCATGATCCGTGACGGGATTATCTGTTTTCGATCCAGCCAAGGTGATGCCTTTGTAGGTGGTAATGTATTCAGGATTGTTGCTGCTGACTGATGGAGATAGGTAGGCATGATCAATTCTTGAGGTGTGCTTGCCGTTGATGGATTTATAGCTCCATTCTCCTTCGGGATTAGGGACTCGGTAAGCTGTGGCTTCTTTTAGCATGACTTCAGCTGTTCCCTCTGGCTGTTTATAGAAAGGATCATTGTTCACATCACCAATAAAGCAGATAGATCTGTCGCTGGCTGAGTTCATGATAGAGTGGAATAGAGACCAATAGAGTTTTTTTGTTGTAGCTTTTGTGTAGCAAGGGGCTCGAAACCCTACTATTTCAACATTCTGAGTTGGGAAGGTCACATGAAGGAAATTACATTTTGATGAGTCATCCATCTGTGGGGCTACTAAATCACCTACATGGATTTCGTGTTTGCTAGCAATGTAGAGTTGGTTGCTGTTACCTAGTCTATGGGATATTTGCTGATATATGTAGCCGAGGTTTCGCAATGATTCTTTGAATAAAGCTCGTGATGGTCCATCCACATATTCGTTGAGTATTATGATGTCAGCGTTTTTTAGTCTGAAAAACTCGATAGTTTCATCGGGAATACGCTTCTCTAAAGTTCGATGGTTAAGATTCCAAGAGATGATATTCATAGTGTCAAAAGTTACGTAACAGATTAAAATTTGGATTCCGAAGTGGAAAGAGCAAAGGTTCGGTTTTTCACTGAGTAGAATTGTGGTTATGAAATTTATATAAACACTCCTTTTGGTAGGTTGAGTTGCTGGGTTGTTTTTTGGAGGTGCTCTAGGCTTAGTTTGCGTTCACCTCGTAGGAGGCGGCTGGCTAGGGTCTTGTCTATGCCTATGAGCTTGCCCCATTCGGTGATAGTCATTTGGATGTTGTCTAGGTGAGCTTTGATGAAGATGTGAGGTTCTTGTGTTTCGAGAGGTGGGAGTGTTTCCTTTTCGTATGCGTGAGAGAGGTCTGCAAGGGTGGTGAGGTAGTCTTCTTGATCTGGGTTAAGTGTGTGCCCAGCCATGAAGTCTATTAGCTCTGTGATGTTCTCAAAATCAGCCTTATCATGGATGGTGCGTGGCATGATGAGCTTGCGGCAAAGCTCGCTGTAGGTCTTAGGAAGTTTATTGATGCTTTTCGGAATAGAGTGGGTAGTTTTCATAGTTCTGATTTCCAGTTGTTTTTATCGTATTGGGCGTGAGTGAGTATCTTGAGGATGAAAGCCATCCTAGTGTTAAAGTGTAAGGCGGTGATGAGGCGGTGATTGTTACCTGAAATGTTAAAGATGATTACTGTTCTGCCACTAGCAACTGTTACTAAATCAGCATGTGGAAAGATGGCTCTGATTTCTTGGATGTTTTTCCATGTGCTTTCTTTGGTCAGTGTGATCCAATTGGATAGTGAGGCTTTTGCGTTTGGGTGCTTCCTAACATAATCTCTGATTTTGGTTTCTGTTGTTATACGCATGTTTCCTGTGTTGTCAATATGTCAACTATTGAAAAAAAGTCAAACCACTTTTACAGTATTGTGATGATGTTGTGGGTTTCATCTGGTGTGATATTGGAGTTCATATCTGCTTTCCTTAGACAAATTTTCGCTGTTCTGTCGCTATATCTGTAATGAATAAGAATGTATGGATAGGACTCATAGGGAGCGTGGCGCTCTGGGGGGCGAATACCTCAGTGCTGAATGCTCAGGAAGTGACGAAAATTTCTACTCTGGATGACCTGAAGAAGGTGCAGAACCAGATACAAGGAGTAGTGAAAAAGGTGCGCCCAGCAACGGTGGCACTTACTTCTACTAAGTCAGGAGCTTCGGGGAGTGGAGTCATTGTGAATAAGGATGGGCTTATTCTTACCGCTGCTCATGTGGTGCAGGGGAATGAGGAAATGAGTGTTATTTTTCCAAATGGAAAAGCATTTATTGCTAAGGTGCTCGGTTCTAATAGGACTAAAGATGTTGCGATGCTGCAGCTAGTGAAAAAGAAAAATTGGCCGTTTGCTGAGATCGGAAATTCTGATGCGATGAAGATTGGTGATCACGTGATTGCGATGGGACATGCTGGTGGATATGATACTCGGAGACCAGCTCCGGTGAGGTTTGGCAGACTACTTTCTAAAAATAGAAGAGGCTTTATTACTTCAGATTCTGTTCTGATTGGAGGAGATTCAGGAGGACCGCTTTTTGATATTAATGGTAAGGTGGTAGGAATTAACTCATCCATAGGGCAATCATGGCTCACTAATAATCACGCTGGGATTTCAGCTCTGGTAAAGGATTGGGACAGACTTCTGAAGGGTGATACCTGGGGGCAGCTGAATAGGAACCCGATGGCTGATCCAGATAGCCCAGTGATGGGATTTACTTTTGAGGAGACGAGGAACAAGGGGGTCATCGTAATGGAGGTGTTAGATAATAGTCCTGCGAGGAAAGCTGGTTTCAGGGAGGGGGACATCCTTGTAGCGATTGGTAATGAGAAAGTCAAAAATGGGAGAGATCTGTTAGTGGCTCTTAATCATCATAAACCAAATGACACAGTTGAAGTGACGCTCTTGCGCGACGAAACAAAGGTGGTGAAGAAAATTACTCTGAGTAGAAGAGGTGAGTTTTTTAAACGATAATATTGAGGAAAATAAAAAATTATGAATATGAAGAAAATCATACTAAGCGCGGCGATAGCTGCGATTTCATCAAGCGCTCTGTTCGCTCAGAAACTCCCACAATTTGTGAGACCTGAGCACAGACCAGTACTTACGAAACAGGCATCAGATTTCTATAAAGTTATCGATCCTCTGGTGAAAGAGATTTCTAAAAGCGCGGTGGTCTTCAGGGCTGGTGATAAGATTGTGAGCATGGGGACTGTGACTGATAAAGGGATCGTAACCAAGTTTAGCGAAATTTCTAAAGTCAGCCAAGATGCTAATGTGCGAATGATTGCTAAGGATGGCACGAGTTATCCGGTTAAGCTTGAGCATGTTTATAATAGTTACGATATTGCGGTGATCGAAAACGTAGGGAAACTTCCTGCGGTGAATTTGCAGCAATCCGTTACTCCAGAGGTGGGCTCATTTATTGTGGCATCAGGCGCATCTGATCAGGCGCTAGCGGCTGGATTAGTGAGTGTGAAGCCGAGAAGTCTCAAAGAAAAAGACAGAGGGTTCTTAGGAGTGGTGATGGATATGAAGGCTCAGAAGGAAGGTGGAGTTTTATTAAATCACGTAGAGAAAGGCTCTGCTGCTGCTCGTGCAGGACTGATGAAGAACGATGTCATTCTCACTGTAGATGGTGAAGCTGTGACGAATATGTTAGAGATGAGAAATTTCCTCCAGCAGCAAATGCCAGGTGAAGAAATCACGATCAGCTATAGGCGTGATGGAGTGGTTTCAGCTGGTGTCAAGGTAGTGCTAGGCGCACGAAAAGACATCCCGCGCGTAAGGCGCTCAAGAATGAATAATATGAAGCGTATGGGTGGCAGAGTGAATGAGGTTAGCGAAGGATTCCCTCAGGTGTTACAGTCAGATATGCAGCTCAAGAGTAATTTTTGTGGAGCTCCAATCGTTGACCTAGATGGGAAATTGGTAGGTGTCATGGTGGCTAAGGCAAGTCGCATCAAATCCTACATCATCGAGGGCAAAAAGCTGGATGAACTTTTAAAGAGCGTTCCTGATAGATAGGCTGCTATAAGCCCAATCTTAGTTCTCATTAAATCGTTTGAGAAAGGCAAATAGTGCTGCGTTTACCTCGTCATCTGAGAGGATGTCATTGTGCCCGCAGCCTTTGGCATCATGGAAGGTTTTCTCACCTTGATGCTTTTCGTGGATCGCTTTGCCATGTGACTGGTCAATGACGGTGTCCTGATCCCCATGAATAACTAGCAGAGGGGAGCTTACGTTAGCTATTCTTTTGAGGTTAGGAAACCTATCATAGGGAAAGGGATTGATCTTAAATGGCACGCGATTGATGCTGATAAATGGGCTGAAGAGAACGAGTCCCGCAGGCTGTGTTTTCTCTGCGAGCCAGACTGACGGACCAGAGCCTACGGACTGACCGATGATGAAAATTTTCTTCTCAGGAATGGCTAACGTTTCTGTTAGATGTTTCCAAGCTGCATCGATGTTGCGAATGCAGCCGGCTTCGGTCGGTTTCCCGTCACTAAGCCCATAGCCGGGGTAATCATAGGCTAAGATCCCGTAGCCACGCCCATGAAGATGATCCATGTAAGGTTGCACTAGGTTGATGTCCTCAGCATTGCCATGTGACCAGAGCAGGGTAGGCATGTCTTTGTCAGCGGGTTTATAAATGATAGCGACCTGTTCATCCTTGTCATTGATCAGGTATTTAAATCCATCTAGATTCTCCGCATACCTCGCTGCAGGAGGGAAGAAAATGAGTCTGTCCGCAAAAAAGATGACCGCAAGCAGGAGTAAGAGATAGACTGAGAGCAGTGAGTAGATGGGGCGTTTCCAGCTCCATTTTCCGATCACATATTTTGTCCATTTACTCATTTAATTTGATGACATGTCTGAGGTGACTTCATCGGCAATCGTTTCCATCACTTCATCCTGGTCATGCACTGGTGCGAAGTCGTCTTCGTCCAGTGCTAATTGCTCATGCAGCCACGCGATGATGCGGCGTTTCTTAGGGTGCAGCTTCAGCCACTCAGCTAGATGCACCAGATCCTCTGCTACTTCCTCACCTAGATCAGTGTAGAATTTATGCATCAGCGCATCACGCGCTTCTTCACGGAGAATACGCTTCTGGTAGGAGGTGGTGAAAATTTCATGCAGACTGGCATGGAGCGTATTTTCCTTGAGGAGATTCCACTCGCCGGCTTCTAGCCAGATGCCGCCACTGATAGGGCTGCGGTCAATGTAGATGCCGATTCCGCCAACACGGTATCTCACTAGTAGGCAATTACTCTCTGGGCAGAGTAGCGCTGGGCGTTCTAATTGTTCTTCAATATCCGGCTGTTGGATTTTAGAAATTTTCCTATCCGAACCCTCGCTCTTAAGCATAGGTGGGAGCTGGGAATGCCACCTCCAGTAGGAGGGGGCTGGTATCCAATGACCTCCTGATGAGGGGCAACGCCAAGTGGTCAGACCAGGTTCTAGTTCTGCTTTAGCAAGATTTATCTCAGGATGGACTGGACTCTTCATAATAATTACATAGGAAGTGAAGTACTGGCACTAACATGTGCTTCAGATTAACGGTGTTCATTGTGACATCTAAATACACATTTTCAAGGATTTCTTCTGCTCAATACTAAGTTTTAGCGATATGGGTGAATATTTTATCCGATTAATCATTCTTCAGCACCCGGATGAATGCGTCTTGTGGGATGTTTACTTTACCGATTGCCTTCATCTTAGCCTTACCTTTTTTCTGCTTTTCTAGTAGTTTGCGCTTACGCGAAATATCACCACCGTAGCACTTAGCGGTCACGTTTTTACTCATCGCAGAGATGGACTCTCGGGCGATAATCTTACCGCCAATCGCAGCCTGAATCGCCACTACGAAAAGTTGCTTAGGGATCACTTCCTTTAGTTTCTTACAGAGATGGCGACCGTAGTAATCCGCCTTATCTCGATGAACGATACTAGAAAAGGCATCCACTGGCTCACCAGCGATCAAGATGTCCATCTTGACCATCTTCTCGGCACGGTATCCATCATGCTCATAGTCCATCGAGCCATAGCCCTTCGTCATCGACTTCAGCTTATCATTGAAATCCACTAAAATTTCTGCCAGTGGCAAGGTGCAAGTCAACATCACGCGGAGATCATCGATGGTCTCGGTATTCTCCAGCGTGCCACGCTTTTCCATGACTAGCTTCATCATATCGCCAATGTAGTCAGCAGGAGTCATGAGATAGACTTTCACCATTGGCTCACGGATTTCTTGGATCACTTGTGTGTCCGGAAGCATGCACGGATTATCCACGATGAGTTCATCGCCATTATTCTTAGTCACTTCGTAAATTACTGATGGATAGGTAGAAATAATATCCATCCCGAACTCTCTACGCAGTCGCTCCTGAATGATCTCCATGTGCAGTAGCCCTAGGAAACCACAGCGGAAACCAAAGCCAAGCGCAACGGATGACTCAGCCTGCCAAGTGAATGCCGCATCATTGATCTGGAGCTTGCCCATCGCTACTTTTAGTGCCTCAAAATCAGACGTGTCCACTGGGTAAATCCCAGAGAATACCATCGGTTGAATTTCCTTGAATCCCGGGAGTGGCTCCGCACATGGGTGCGAATTATCCGTGATCGTATCACCTATCTTCACCTCAGAAGATGACTTCATATTGGCGATCACGTAGCCCACATCACCAGGGTTAAGCACATCACGCTTGGTCATTTTAGGGGTAAATACTCCCACTTCTTTTACTTCATAGGTCTTTGGAGTGTGGAAGAGTTTAATGCGTGTGCCTTTTTTGATAGAGCCACTCATCACGCGGACATAAGAGACCACACCTCGGAAATTATCATAAATAGAATCAAACACTGATGCCCGGAGAAGTCCGTCCTTATTTTCGGTAGGAGCTGGCACGCGCTGCACGATGGCTTCAAGGATTTCTTCTATGCCTATTCCATTTTTAGCAGACGCGGGAATAGCATCCTCCGCAGGAATACAGACAATGTCCTCTAGCTGCTTATGCACTTTCGGTAAGTCAGCAGAGGGGAGGTCTATCTTATTAATCACAGGAACAATCGTGAGTTCCTGTTCATTGGCGAGGTGCAAGTTAGCCAGAGTCTGAGCCTCCACACCCTGAGCGGCATCCACAATGAGAATGGCGCCTTCACACGCAGCCAGCGAGCGTGATACTTCGTAGGAGAAGTCCACGTGACCTGGCGTATCTAGGAAATTCAGCTGATACGTCTTCCCATCCTTCGCTGGGTAGAACATGGTTACAGGGTGAGATTTGATCGTGATTCCGCGCTCGCGCTCCAGATCCATGGCATCGAGCAGCTGGTCCTGAGCATCACGCTCAGCGACAGTCTGGGTGAACTCTAACAAGCGATCCGAGAGAGTCGTCTTGCCGTGGTCGATGTGTGCGATGATGGAAAAATTTCTTGTAAGCTCTAAAGACATAATGCTGTGACCGCGAAGTAAGCCTAAAACCACCACATTTCACAGTAAAAAATGGAAGATTGTTGCGATTAGTTTACTTACCACAAGTATCACTCATCGACACAACGGTAGGGTTTTCTCGCCGAGAAAACCGTGATACGTCTAAATTTCACTTTCAGCATTAAGTTTTCATTGGAAGCTTAGGTGATAAAATTAATCTACACGGGAGGGATATTCTGTGCTTGCTTATATGTTCCGCATTCATAAGCACCCAGAAATTGATCGAGTACGAATCATCGCTATGTATGTGTTTATTCTGCTGGGATTTGTTCTTCTTTTCAGCACCTGTTGTGATTTGCTGAGATGCGATTAAGATTGAAACTCAAAATGATAAAGTTTATGACATCATAGAATATGGTCTCACACATGGACAAAGGCGAGAGAACGATGGAAGTATTGTATTGGCTTGCTCTAGGATCGATGTGGGGAATGATCTTTTTTGTTCCTATTAGCCTTGTTTGCTTGAATGCTTCCAAAACATTTTCAGTAAAAACTAGATTCGAGCTGGCATGGGCCGCATCCGTTATTTTTATTATCCTACTAATTAGTCATTACTCTATTTTCGCTGTAACGGGCATGAAAAGTAGTTTGCTGAAGATGGATTACCACGAGGCGGTCTGGGTCACGTGTGCTTTAGGTTTCTGTTTGATCGCTCATAAACTAGCGAAAAAAGCCAAGCTGAAAATGACTGATAGGTATGGTTTTTATTTAACCTTGAAGATGGATGTGGTTTACCTCATTATGATTTTTTCCCTGTATCTCTTGATCATTAAATTTTCGCAACTCATCAAATGGCATCTATGAATTACGATTTTCTAATCATGCCATTGAGTACTACGCATCTGGATCTAGATGATAAAAACTTACCTCTAGTGATTGTTTTAAAACTACTTGAAGCGTCAATTTTTCCTGTATTTTTGTTTGTGATATTTCTGATTATTCAGCACGCCTACAAAACCAGCCTATCTATTTCTAAGCGTTTTCAATTATCATTGATTGCAAATTTCATCTTCTTCATCGGTGCATTGGGAGGAGTGATACTGACTAATGATGTGATGGTAAGAGCAGTTTTTTACTTCACCATGTTTTCAGCTGGCGTATGCGGACTGGGAGTGTCTTTGTTTTCCTATCGGCTCAGTAAATTCCGTGCCATCCCTAAATGGTCAATCATTCTATGGGGGATTTTCACCATACTTACATTGATCCTTACGATACAAAAAGGATCATCTTTTTTAAGATAGTAGCATCACCTACCTCTCTTCCTTAGCGCCTAGCATTAGGATTAATGGTCTTAGGTGCAAATGGATCCACGTCTGGGAAGGTTCCTTTTTCAAATTTATTTTCCTTGAGCCATTTCTGCAGCTCTTGCGCGGTTTTGCCTGCAACGCCAACATAAACAACTGGCTTGCTGCGTTGTCCTTGTGCGTCATATGAGTATCTGAGCGCTCTCACTGGAGTTTCTTTTCTGGGGTTTTTGGGGTCATTTCTGCGAACGGTTCTGGCATCATACATGTTTTCAGCGATGAGTCTGCCTGTCTTAGGATCATATCCGTAACGGAGTTTGTAGAGCTTGATACGCTGTCCATCTTCGATGATTCCACTTCTCAGTCTTCCTTGCTTATCACGCACATAGGTAGTTCTGGTGCGGATAATTTTTTCGCCATTTGCCTTTTCCACAAAGGTGCTTTTCTCAAGTGTGGTATTGTTGAGGTCGCGTTTGAATTGAGTAGTGGAGCCATCAGAGTTTTTCATTAAGCGCACGTGCGAGTTCGCTTCACTGACTTTTTTCTGAGCACTAGAAATGCCTGCGCTTGTGAGCAGGGCGACCGAGCAGAGGGCGATGATTGACTTGAGTTGTGTTCTCATGGATTTACTTTGCCATCGAATCTTCACTAGATCAAGTTTTGTGTTTTCGTTCTGTAAATTTCTAGTCTAAAGATGTGCATGATCTGGAGAACGAGACAGCATGAAAAACGTGGCAAATTAGACCTTTCAGCAGAGGCTGTGGTAATGGGTATCCTGAATGTCACACCAGACTCCTTCTCAGATGGTGGTGAGTTTAGCACACTAGAAATGGCAATAACTCGAGCTAAAGAGATGCGTGATGAAGGTGCTAAAATCATCGACATAGGAGGAGAGTCCACTCGCCCAGGAGCAGAGGCGGTGAGCGCTGAAGAGGAGAAAGCACGCGTGGTTCCCGTGATCCAGAAGCTGCGGGAAATGCCAGAATTTGATGAAATTCACCTCTCCGTAGATACCTCAAAGGCATCCGTAGCCAGCGCGGCTATTGATGCGGGAGCAGATATCGTGAATGATGTCACAGGCTGCACTGCTGACCCAGAAATGATTAGTCTCTGTGCTGAGAGAGGTGTGGGGCTGGTAGTGATGCACATGCAGGGAACACCAGAAACCATGCAGAAAAACCCGAGCTATGCCGATGACGATGTGGTGGGTGAAGTGCAGCAGTTTTTCTCCGAGAGGCTAAAGACTCTAACAGATGCGGGTGTGAAGCCTGAGTGTATTTGTTTTGATCCGGGTATAGGCTTCGGTAAAACGGATGCACATAATTTAAGCTTACTCACGCATATAGATAAACTCACCGTAGCTGGCAGACCCATTCTGTTAGGGGTGTCTAGGAAGTCACTTTTTGGCAGGCTGCTAGGAATAGAAATTCCACATGAGCGAGATGCCGCAACGATAGCAATGACCACTCTGGCTCGCAACGAAGGCTGCATGATTCACCGCGTGCATGATGTGAAGGGGAATTGCCAAGCCCTCAAGATCACGGAGAAATTAATCGGGGTTTGATTTTATCTTACTCACTAAACTCCTCTTCAAACTCGATCTCTTGTTTCATTTCAATTAACCGAGCTTTTAGCTTTGCTACTATTTTTGGGTGCTCGCTCGCTCTATTGATGCGTTCGCCTAGATCGTGTTCTACATTGAAAAGTAGCGGAGATTCTAGGGTGGCTTTGAAGCCTGAGTCATCTTTGATCTGTGAGCGGATCTGGGTGATGAGCTTCCATGGACCTTGGCGTATCGATGATGGCTTGTTGCGGCTATGGCTGTAAAGTAGCTCGAATGGCTCTACGTTGGTTTGAAAGACTTCAGGAGAAATGAGCCCGCGAATGTCTCTACCATCTAAGCTTCTGTCCTTAGGGATGGGTGTTTCGGTAAGTTTGAAAATGGTGGGCAGGACATCGAGTGTGCTAGCTGGTTCTAGCTGGCGTTTGGGACCAATGACTCCAGGCCAATAGAAAATCCCAGGCACGCGGTGACCGCCTTCCCAGGTAGATCCTTTGCCGTTTCTAAATGGCTGGGCATAGCCTACGTGGGTTCTGGCTTCTCCGTATTTAGGGTGTTTCTCGGTGTTGCGGAAGAGTAGCCATGGACCATTATCTGATGAGAAGATGACTAGGGTGTTCTGAGCGATACCCTTTTTCTCAACTGCTGTGAGGATGCGGCTCACTGAGTGATCTATCTCTGCCATCACATCTCCGAGCAGTCCTCTGCGGGATTTTCCTTTAAATTCATCCGCCACATAGAGCCCGAGGTGGGGTTGATTATATGCCACGTAGGCGAAAAATGGTTGGTCACTTTTCTCGTTGATAAATTTCACCGCAGCATCTGTGTAAACCTTGGTTAGCGAGCGAGATGCTTCATCGTTACTTGGTAAATTGATGGCAAGCTCCTTGTAGCCTATGATCGGCTTTGTTCCTTGAGGATCAGATTCTAACAGCTTCGAGTTTGCGTAATCATGTGAGACATTAGTGCCGATCCAGCGATCAAACCCGTGCGCTAGAGGTAAGGTTTTTAGCGACATCTGATTCTTAGGATTCGGTGAGCCAAGATGCCATTTGCCAAACATTCCTGTCTGATAACCATTTGCCTTTAGACCTTCAGCGATAGTGATTTCTTTATCGCGAATATGGTTCTTAGACCCTGGACCCACAACCCATGAGCCGAGGCCTGATCTGCCAGGATAGCGGCCGGTGAGGAGTGAGTAGCGCGATGCGCTGCAGGCGGCTGTGGTGACGTAAAACTGAGTGAAGTTAGCCCCATTGGCTGCCATTTTAGAAATGGTAGGGGTTTCGATGACAGGGTTTCCGTGGTGCGAGTAGTCGCCGTAGCCGCTGTCATCGAGATAAATGATGATGACGTTTGGCTTATCCAGCGGGTCTCTGGCGATGAGGGAGGAAACGGTGGCGAGTAGTGTGAAGATGATGGTTTTCATAGTGATGAAATTTCTGGAAGGCAGTGTCATGTCTGAGAAAGCTTACCTCTAGAATCTAATGAAGCGGAGGATGATAGGGAAGTGTTTAATTATTGAAAAAAACCAATAAAATGGGGGTTGACGATTAGCAGAAGAAAGCTATGGGTATGCCCATGCAAAATGATACTCAAAAAGACACAGAGATGAATACTGAACCAGATAATACTCAGGAAGCCGTGAGCGAGTCCTCTCAGAACCCAGATGCGGGCAAGACGCTAGAGGAAATCAATGCAGAGATCGAGAAGGAGCTAGAGGAGACGGCAGAGGCTATGGATGCGGTTGAGGAAAATTTAGATCCTCAAGCCCAGCTCGAAGGTGACATGCTGAAGTGGAAGGAGACTGCGATGCGCACGGCGGCGGATCTGGAAAATTTCCGTAAGAGGATGTCACGCGAAAAGGCTGAGGCGATCAAGTTCGGCAACCAGAAACTGATTGAGGAGCTTCTTCCAGTGATCGATAATTTCAACATGGGAATGATGGCGGCTGAGGCTGAATCTGGCTCGATGATCTACATGGGAATGAAGATGGTGCAGGCTCAGCTGGAAGGGTTTCTCTCTGGTCAAGGTGTGACTGAGGCAGTGACTGAGGTGGGTAGTGATTTCGACCCCAACATCCACGATGCGATGAGCCAAGAGGAAAGTGATGAACATGAGGAAGGCAAGATCATCCGCGTGATGCGTAAGGGATACCTGCTCGGTGATAGATTAATCAGACCTGCTAATGTGGTGGTGTCTAAGAAGGCGGACGAAGCTGAGCCAGCGATAGATGTGGAAGCAGAGAATTCTAGTGAGTAAGGTGAGTAAGGTGAGTAAGGATAGCTGAGAGAAACAATAAATTTAAATACATTATGGCAAAGTCAGATTATTATGAACTACTGGGCGTTTCACGTGATGCGGATGCATCTGCGATCAAGAAAGCTTACCGCAAGTTAGCGATAAAATTTCACCCAGATAAGAATCCGGATGATGCTGCAGCGGAGGAGAAATTTAAGGAAATAGGCGAGGCGTATGAGGTGCTGAGCGATGAAGATAAGCGTGCAGCTTATGACAGATACGGACATGCTGCCTTTGAGGGTGGCATGGGAGGTGGTGGAGGCGGTGGCTTCCATGATGCGTCAGATATTTTTTCACAAGTGTTTGGTGGTGCCTTCGGTGGAGGCGGCGGATTCGAGGACTTCTTCGGTGGCGGTGGTCGCCGTGGTGGCGGCAGGCAGAGATCGTCCAAGCGTCCTGGTAGCGATCTGCGCTATGATTTAGAAATATCACTAGAAGAAGCTGCGCAGGGTGTAGAAAAAGAACTAGAGATAGAAAAAGAAGCAACCTGTAGTGGCTGTAATGGCAAGGGAGCTAAAGGTGATGCGGGAGCTAAGCCATGTACGACATGTGGCGGACAAGGCGCGGTGACTCGACAGGCGGGAATTTTCGTCCAGCAGACAACTTGCCCAGAGTGCCGAGGTGCTGGTGAAGTGATCAAAGATCCGTGTAAGGAATGTAAGGGACAGGGAACAGCACCAGAAGATGCCAGAATCAAGATTCGTATCCCAGCAGGTGTGGACAGCGGCACCCGACTCCGTTCATCAGGAAATGGTGATGCTGGCTACCGTGGTGGTCCAGCGGGTGATCTCTACGTGTTTATTCACGTGAAGCAGCATGAGATTTTCGAGCGCGAGGGTGAGAATTTATACTGTGAAGTGCCAGTACCATTTGGTGCTGCTGCTCTTGGTGGCGAGCTAAAAGTACCTACTCTGGAGGGTCAGTCATCCATCAAGATCCCAGCAGGAACACAAAGTGGGACCGTTTTCAGACTCAGAGGGAAGGGGATAAAAGACCTCTCATCTGGCTACAAAGGTGACCTCCACGTAGAAGTGAAAGTGGAAGTCCCTACGAAGCTGAACTCTGAGCAGAAGGAGAAGCTTAAGGAATTTACAGAGAGCATCGGCGAGAAGAACTCACCGATCGAGGAAGGATTCTTTGAAAAAGCGAAGAAGTTTTTCGACTTTTAAGCTAAATAATAGTTAGCTTAACTCATGTCAGACAATCCCTATCAAACTCCTGGGTCGATGCCACTTAGGGCAGAAGATCAGGAGGAGGTGGGGGATTTTGATTTGATGAGGAACACTTCATTTTGGGCGATACTGAGTTTGTTTTTTCTGGGAACTCAGATTGTTTTGTATTCTTTACATATGTTATCGCTATACAGACCCTCTGAAGAATTGGTGTTGATGCTGCAAGTTGGAGCCATTATTTCAGTTTGTGTGTGGACTTATAAATCAATGAGCAATGCATGGGTGGCTGGTAAGATTGTCCCCACGATTACTTCTGGAGGTGCTGTGATTAGTTATTTCGTGCCTATTCTATGGTTTTGGAGACCGTATTTGGCGATAAGGCAAATATGGGGAAATTTATTTGGTAAAGAATCATCAAAATTTCTAGTAACCGCATGGTGGCTGATGTGGCTAGGAATATGGGCTTTTATAGTGATCAAGATGTTGCATCAAAATACACCTCGTGATAAAGATCCAATTTATTATTACATTGGTAAATTTGGCGTTGTATTTTGCACATTAGCTGCAGGAGTTTTTCTGATGATGATCATTTCAAAAATCACCATGGGCCAAAATAGGAGAATAGCGAAAGCGAGGAGATAATATGACAGAGGACGATTTCACATTTGATATGTCTAGTGACGAGTTTTTCATGCAGCAGGCGCTGCGGGAGGCTCGGCGGGCGTATGC
>CAKZMG010000246.1 GCA_937128235.1 uncultured Verrucomicrobiales bacterium | reverse complement strand
TATCTCGTCAGCATTCAAGAAAACGGAGGAGACAAAGTGTTCACCGCGCTGGTGACAGATGTGCGCAATATGGGGCTGTTTGTAGAGATCACGGCGATGAAAGTCAAAGGGCTGGTGAAGGTAGAAGATCTTCCAGGTAAGTCTCATGACAGATGGCGCATGGATGGGCTACGCTATGTGAGTAGCGGTGGTCAGGAAATTAAGCTGGGCGAGAAAGTTAGCGTGCAAATTGTTCGCGTGGATCTAGATCGCAAGATGGTGGACTTCAGGATTGTTGAAAATTCTTAGAAAATGCATCGACATGGATTGATTCAGAGTGCTTATTTAGGCACTAATCTGAAGTGAAAATAAGTTTATGTCATCAGTGTATAGAAAAATAAAAGGCGGGATCACGGCTCCACTAGGATTTCTCTCCAGTGCTGTGAGTGCTGGCGTGAAGAACCCTGACGCGGAGCGTCTAGATATGGCGCTTATCTCTAGTGAGATGGAGTGTGTGGCTGCTGGAACCTTCACTACCAATAGAGTGAAGGCTGCCCCAGTGAAGGTAAGCCAGACTCATCTGCGTGATGGAAATGTGCGCGCCATCTTAGTGAATAGCGGAAATGCAAATGCCTGCACCGGTGTCAGTGGCCTACAGGATGCTAGGAAATGCACTAGGATAGTGGGTAAACTGTTAGATTTGAAGCAATCACAAGTAGCCGTCTGCTCCACAGGTGTGATAGGTCTCCCTATGCCGATGGTGAGGATAGAACCTAAGCTTAGCGATCTAGTCACAGGTCTGAAACGCAAGGAAGGAACGGCTGTAGCGCAAGCCATCATGACGAGCGATACTTGTCACAAGGAAATTTCTGTTAGTCTAACAATAGCTGGTAAAAAAGTGAAAATAGGATCCTGTGCTAAGGGTGCTGGTATGATCAATCCGCACATGGCAACGATGCTTTGCTTTGTCACCACAGATGCGAAGCTGACTAAAGATGCTCTGAGCGCTTTCGTTTCTCAATCAGTGGAAACTTCATTTAATAGAATCACGATCGATGGTGACATGAGCACGAATGATAGTGTTATCATGTTAGCGAATGGGGCGTGCGGCGGGGGAGCGATCAGACGCGGGACTGCGGATGCTAAGAAATTTCAAGAAGCACTAGACTATGTGATGCTAGAAATGGCGAAGTCGCTCGTAAGAGATGGAGAGCGCGTTACTAAATTTGTCACCGTGAATGTGAAGGGAGCTAAGTCCTATAACGATGCGAAAAAAGTAGCGGAAGCAGTAGCTAACTCATCACTAGTGAAGTGCTCATGGAATGGAAATGACCCTAACTGGGGGCGGATTATTCATGCGGTGGGTTATTCAAAAGCGATGGTGAAAGAAGAACTCATCGATATACACATTGGTGGGCTTGCAGCTTGCCTCGGTGGTTTAGAGGCTAATGTAAGTATGGACGCTCTGCGTAAAAAAGTAGCGGCAGATGCCTTCATTATTGAAATAAATCTGAACCTCTGTGAAGGAGAATACACCATTTACAGTAGTGATCTTTCTCCAGAATACGTGGACTTTAATCGCTCTGAATACGCCTACTGGAAGCAAGCTAGAAAAGATGGGCTTACCAAACAATAAGTTTCAGCTGTGGAATAAGGTGTGAGTTTTCTTCTCATATCTTCAGATACATGCTAAACCCATTTTGTAGATCATTGATTGAGTCAATGATGTCACCATGATTGTGTATGCTAAGATTCACAAAAATGGTGATAGGTTAATGACTCAATTCATCAATACGAAATGCCTACATCCATCATGCTACCCGACAATCAATCAGCCGAGAAAGAAGTGATCGCAGAACCTGCGGAAAAGGATGCGCTAGTTAGGGAAATTCGTCAGTTTGCAGATGCTGGACCGATCACTAGTCAAGGTTCGCTGGATGTTTACCTGGGCAACGCGCAGCAGATGCCTAACATTATTCATGAGATCGGCAGGCTTAGAGAAATCAGCTTTCGCGCAGTGGGCGAGGGGACGGGCAAGGCACTAGATCTCGATAGGCATGACCCCTTATACTTGCATCTCATTTTGTGGGATAGAGAGCAGCAGTGCATCGCTGGTGCTTATCGCCTTGGTTGCACGGATGAAATTTTTGCTAAACACGGACCTAAAGGAGTGCTCTCATCATCATTCTTCGAGTTCGAGCAGCCATTCATAGATTTCCTTAATCCTGGGCTTGAGTTGGGTCGTGCATTTGTAGCTCATAGCCACCAGAAGTCTATCTTTGCGCTCGCGTTATTATGGAAAGGAGTTTGCTGCTTTGTGGCTGAGAACCCGCGCTACAGCAAACTTTTCGGTATGGTCAGCATTAGTAATGATTACACCCAGATATCTCAAGACCTTATCGTGAAATACCTGCGCAAGTCGCATCTGAATGGTCAAGTGAGCAAGTGGATTAAGCCTCATAATCCGTTTAAAGAAATCCCAGCAGACTATGATGACATCAGTCCTAACTTGGCAAACATCGCGCAGGTTGCCGCTAAGGTTTCTGAATCTGAGCAGGATGGAAAAACGATACCAGTGTTGCTCAGGCAGTATCTCAAGCTTAATGCTACATTGTTAGAGTTCAATGTGGATCCAGATTTTGAGAACAGTCTAGACGCACTCGTTCTAGTAGATCTCCACGAAGCCCCAGCCATAATTCTCTCCAGATACATGGGTAAGGAGGCTTACTTGAAATTTAAACAAACGCGTATTTAGCGTCTGGTAAGTTTAGTTATCAGCTTGCTTTTCACTATCCATCTCTGCGAATACCATCAAGCCGGCAGTCGTGTTAATGGTAGATATAACTGTCACACTCTGAGTCGTGCCTATCTTAGAAACACCATTGTTCACCACGATCATAGTGCCATCCGGAAGGTAGCCTACCCCTTGATGATCTTCTTTTCCTGTCCGCACAATAGGGAGTTGAACCCGAGTTCCTACATCTACTTGAGGTTTTAGTGCCTCGTTCATATCATTTAGATTTAGCACTTCCACGTTTTGTAGTCTGGCTACTTTGGTTAAATTATCATCCGTCGTGAGGATCTTAGCATTCAAGATCTGACAGATTTGTAACAAGTGAGCATCATGACTATCCTCAGATGATCTGGCAGTGGAGTCATGCACAGTCACTTTTATATCTCGTGAAGTTTGCAGTGTTTCTAGGCATTCTAGCCCGCGTTGTCCACGCTGCCTTCTGCCTGGGGAAGGGGAGTTTGACATGACTTGTAGCTCTTCGAGTACGAACCTAGGGATAATGATGTTTTTCTCTAAAAATCCTGATCTCATCACCGCTGCGATGCGTCCATCAGTGATCACATCTCCATCTAACAGTAATGGTCTACCTGTCGTGGAATCACTTCTAAAACGCACATAAGGAATCACTACCGCAAAGTCATCTTGCCCGCTTCTCAGCGCGATCACTGTTCCTAAAAACCCTAAACTAGCGAATAGCATTGTGTTAAATGCAGTCTTGAATCCTTGGCTGTTAGGGATGACCTCATCAAATACTGAGCTAATGATATCTGGAATTCCGACTCGTGTCATGAGCCAGGCGCAGAATAGTCCTATGAGTAGCCCGAAAGTGCCAGTAGAAAATCCGCGGATCGTGTAGCTCTTAGATAAGTTTTCTATGAACATGAAAAACATAGCCACACATAAGCCTGCTACCATTCCCACCCATAGTTTATCTGGTCCTAATAACTGGTGTGCTAGAGCCATGCCAGCAAACTCACACACGATGAGATAGAGCACGCGAGCAATGTTTAGGGACGCCTTTGATGAGAATTTATTCATAAACTACATCTAACATATTCTCAGAATTGAGCTTCCATGACAAGCCTTTTAGCCATGGATAGGCTTTCTCCACACCATCACCCATTCACAATTCTCTCGCCCAGGATAACTTTGGCTTGGTTTTCCCTCCCACACCAAATGAAATAATCTGTCGAAATTCTCAAACACTTCAGCCCTGGTCGTAGAAAATGGAGGACCTTCTTCTGGCGGCTGACCTGTGTCAGTGAAGAAGACGCCGGCAAAATATGCGTTCGGTTTAAGTAACTCAAACACAATATCTGCATAACTATTTCTCATCTCACGCGGAATCGCACAGTAACAAGTGTGTTCCCAGACCAGATCATATGTTTCCGCCTGATCCTGCATTTTAAAGAGATCATCCATCAGCCAGACATCACCTAGCTCCGGATGAGCTTCACGCGCCATCTTCAGAGCAGTCTCTGATACATCTAGCCCGATGGCTTTTATCCCCGCCTCGTGTATCATCTTAACATCATGTCCCAGCCCACAACCTGGCACTAGTGCGTTTATGCCTGATTGAAAATACTGCGGCACGATTCTAAGTAACTCCGCCAGCACAGGAGTCCCTGCACCTTTATCCCAAGGAATGTCATCGTTATTATAGCGTTCGTTCCAGTCCATATTTTATCCTACCTCACGTCCATTTCTATCTGTCACGATCAGATCCTCCTCCGCATAATGAACCTCCGCAGCATAAGAGCTGATCTGAAAGGCGCGCTCGATCGTCTCAGCACTCGCCACTTCATTATAATATCCGTATTCATTCTTAATCTTGATCGAAAATGGACCCTCCAGCATGTGCCAGTCGTCGGTAAAAAAATCTTCGATATGAGAAAAATCCACCTCACGGAATGATGAACTCATAAACTTCTTCACCCTGCTATGAAACCAGTTTGGTGTGAGTCTGTGGTATTCCACCATTTCCTCAGACGTCTTGTTCGCAAAGTTTTTCGTCTGGAGAACAAACTGGAAACTATGCGGGTCGCCCGTGTAAACGATCGCGTTTTTCATGAATCCTCTATTCACGCTCAGCCCTGCACCACAGACATGAAGAACTCCATCTAGCTCAGACTCAGTATCAAACACCACAACCTCAACCGTGTAACCGTGATCCATCAGCAGCTCCCCTATCCGAGTGAACTCAGACACAATGACCTCTTCCACAATCCTCTCCATCTCTAGGTATCCGATCTGGATAGCCTGTCGTCTGCGCGCCTCACACAGAGGCTCAGTTTGTAGTTCATTACGTGCCATAGAATCTATCTAACAGAACCAACACTACCGAGCCATTACCCATATGTCAGCCAAAAAAGTCAGCCAAAAAAATCCACGAAAAAAGAAATCTGGCTAGAACTCCATGAAAGAGATAGAATGAAAGACAAATGGGTCTCCAGAATAAATCCTTAATCATCACTCTAGCCTTATTGGTGCTGCTGGCATGCACTTATAAAGTAGAGAAGATAGGAAAAATATGCGCTCATACAGGATCAATGGTGCACTACGAGAGATACTTCTCCATCCACACAACCGAAAAACGTTACACCGCATCATGGGTCGAAGAGGCATTAATAGAGGGAAAAGTTAAGGTTCCTGGACCAGACTGGGTGAGAATTCAAGGGACGACTAGTTCTCTTTTTGGAGGATATAGAGCCCATAGCCTAGCTCCTGAGAGCCTTTCATTCAAAATATTAACCTTAGACGAGGTTCAGGAAATCTTAGGTAAAGAGGAGACTCTAGAAGTGGCTAAGACTCTAGCTTATGGAACCCCAGCAGAGCAGAAAAAAGCGATTGAGTATATATTCGACAATCGCTAAATTCACCTCCATCAATTGCGTTATTGACCTCTAAAGTGAATCTTCTAGCTTAGAGGTAAGTTAAAACAAACAAAACCATGTTGATGCTACGCTACATTAGCAGACAAGAATCACATTATATTTATGAAAAAGAACTTACCACTAATAGCAACGTTCTCTGCCGCAGTTATCGCTGGTGGAATCAGTGTTGCGCAGACACCAGCACCCGCTAAACCAGAAACAGCTAAAGCAGCGGAGGCTCAGAAAAATCTCGCATCAGCTAAGACAGATACCGCACGCGCAAAGGGAACTGCCCGCAAGTGGGCGCACCAGCAGTCAGACATCAAGCCAGATGCCAAGACGCTCTACGGCACGCTAGAAAACGGAATGCGCTACGTGATTCACAAGAACGCGCTGCCACCAAAACGCGTCTCCCTCCGCCTCCACGTGGATGCTGGTTCACTCTGTGAAAAGGAATCTCAGCGCGGAGTCGCTCACTTTCTAGAGCACATGGTATTCAATGGCACCAAGACATTTCCAGATGCTACTAAGCTAGTGCCGCAGATGCAGCGTCTCGGCATTGCCTTCGGTGCTCACGCAAATGCTTACACATCATTCGATGAAACTGTCTACATGCTAGACCTTCCTGATGTGAAGAAATCCACCATCGATCTAGCCTTCAATGTCATGGGAGACTTCGCAGATGGAGCACTCCTCACAGACGCTGAGATCGATGAAGAAAGGGGAGTTATTTCCTCTGAGAAGACCTCGCGTGACTCGATCAACATGCGCATGATGGAGAAGCAATTCCAGCACTTGATGCCAAATTCGCTCGTGCCAAATCGTTTCCCAATCGGCACAGATGAAGTCATTGCTAAGGCTCCGCGCTCCGAGTTCGTGGACTTCTACACCCGTTATTACACTCCAGAGAAAATGACATTCATCGTCGTAGGAGATGTTGATGTAGCAGAAATGGAGCAGCGCATTCACTCAGCCTTCGGTTCTATCAAGAATCCTGCACAGCCAGAAAAGCCAGGATCAGTGGGCGATGTCTCAGGAGCGAAAGGCTTCCAGACAGCAGTCTTCTCAGACAAGGAATTATCCTCCACAGACGTCTCACTCACTCAGGTGAGGAAAAAAGAAAAGGTGATCGATTCTAAGAAAAATAGAGCGGAGAAGCTTCCGCTAAGTATCGCGAACTCTATCATCAATCGTCGTTTCTCTAGACTCGCTAAGAAGGAAAATGCAACGATCACGAGTGGATCAATCAGTTCATCCGTGCTCTTCCGTGAAGCAGAGATCGGCAGCATCGATGTCACAGCGAAAGACGGCAACTGGCAAGCTGCAGTTCCAGTCCTAGAGCAGGAACTCCGCCGTGCTGTAGAGTATGGATTCACTCAAGAAGAGATCAGTGAGATCACTGCTGGAATGATCAATAGCTACAAGCAAAACGTAGCACGAGCAGCGACGAAGAAGACAGCTTCCATCGCTTCATCACTCGCTAAGCACGTGCATGGAGACTTCGTTTACTCCACACCTGAAGATGACCTTGCTATCTTCCAAGAGAATTTAAAATCAGTCACCCCAGAGACATGCCATAAGGCACTCGTGGACTTCTGGAATACCGAGGACATGACTCTCGTGCTCAGTATCCCGGAGCAGCCAGAAAATGCTGAGAAATCTCTAGCCGCACTCTACCAGAGATCAAAGCTAGTCAAAGTAGAAGCCGCAGCTCAGAAGAAAGTCGCAGCCTTCGGTTACACAGATTTTGGAAAGCCAGGCACAGTGGTGAGTAATAATCACATCGCGGATCTCGATATCTACCAGCTAGAATTTAGCAACGGAATCAAAGTCAACTACATGAAAACTGACTTCGACAAAAACCAAATCCTGATCAATTCCAACTTCGGAACCGGCAAGCTAGGAATGCCGCAAGACAAACCAGGACTAGACATGCTAGCCGGTGCAGTCACCAATGGCGGAGGACTTGGCAAACACGGTGCAGATGACCTCCGCACCCTACTTGCAGGTAAGAACGTGGGTGTCAGTTTTGGAATTGGAGATGATTCATTCTCACTCGGTGGAGCTACCACTCCAGAGGATTTAGAACTTCAACTTCAGCTACTCTGCGCTTCTCTAACAGATCCTGGATTCCGACCAGAAGCTGAGCGTCAGTTTAAGGCAGGATTACCGATGCTTTTCTCACAGCTCAAGCACTCCGCTCAGGGCGCACAAGCGCAGATGTCAGGCTGGCTGCATGGTGGTGATAACAGATTCACCATCCCTACACTAGAGCAAGCTCAGGCACTCGGCACCGCTGATGTAGTAAACTGGATCAAGCCACAAATGCTCGAAAGCGCATTAGAAATAGGCATCGTTGGAGACATCGATACCAAGGCACTCATCCCACTACTAGCCAAGACAGTAGGAGCACTCCCCGCACGCAAGCCAGCGGAAAAAGTGGCAGACTCACTCAGAGAAATCACTGTCCCAGAAACTCCCGTGACGAAGAAATTTGGTTTCGAGAGTAAGGTGCCAACAGCCATCGCCATCGTAGGATGGAAGGCAGAGGACAACACCAAGCAGGATGTGAAACTCGCCAGACGCGCAGGCATCCTCGCAGAAGTTCTCAGCGACCGCATGCGCATCAAACTCCGCGAAGAACTAGGAGACGCCTACTCACCGGGTGCCGCCTCACAGTTATCGGACACCTACAAAAACGTAGGATTCGTCCTAGCCTACAGCCCAGTGAAACCAGAAGACCTAGACAACGTCAGCAAGGTCATTGTAGAACTAGGTGACAAGCTAGCCAAAGAAGGAGCCAGCGAAGACGAGCTCAAGCGCGCACTCACTCCACGCATCGGGATGCTCTCAAAGTCACTCCGCCAAAACTCCTACTGGCTAGGCAGCGTAGTATCTCAGTCACAAACTAAGCCTTATGTCCTAGACTGGGCACGCGGCAGAGAAGCAGACTACAAAGCCATCAACCTACAAGACATCAATGCCCTCGCTAAAAAATACCTTAGCAAAGACCGCAGCATGTCCATCAAGATAGCACCTGATAAAGCTGAGTAATAAATGCTATAAATAGCCTCACATAAAACTTACCCCTATCAGAATATTTCATTTTGTTAGGGGTAAGTTTTTTTTGTGGAACACAACTAGCCATCCACACAGTCTTAAAAACAGCCACAGTGGCATGACCGTCTCGGTCATAAGCCAAATCTGAACTACGACAACAGCGGGACCTGGAACTCAACAACAAAAACCACCGCCAACACAAAAATATAAGTCCCATAAGACCCATAAGACCTATACCAACAACTCAAGCCCCAAACCCAAGTTCCGTTCCATCATGCCAGTTCCGTGCTTTCTGTGCCTTCCGCCTGTCCCGCGAACGCAGTGATGGTAGAAAAAATTCATCAACCCAGTCACACAACCCAAGCAAATACAAGAATACAAATAGCCATCCACGTAGTTAGAAAGAATTGCTGTTTATCATTGTGTAATGCGCTGTGAAGATGAGGCTGCCATGTAGTGCGCATAGCGGATGTTTACGTCCTCCAGTAATCATTCTCTGTGCCATTATGGACTGCCTCCTATATTTTTATTTTCCCCTCTACTAAAGTGCTCACATACTGGTCTAATCTCTATTACTCACCTTGACCCTATAGAATCGGTTTTCGTTTGTGTCAGGGGAAATGGTTTCGCTGAGCGTTCTGGTCGCGTTAGGAGAATGTGATGTCATCTCAACAGTGCGAATTGTTGTCCACTGGCTCAAGTTTGAGGACTCTTGGATTTCATACTTCCGCCACTCGTTGTATGGCCAGTTAAGTACGAAATTGGCACCGCTTTCTGTAAGAGTAGCTCCCAAGATGTCTGATTGATCTACAGGTGATGTGCCTGTAATGTACTCTTTACTGTCGGGGTCGCCGTCGCCGTCACTATCAGCAGTGCCATCTTGACTAAGGTTGCCGAAATACAGTCGTTCCCAGTCATCGTCTAAGCCGTCAGCATCACGATCGATGAATGTCCTCAGTGTGCTACTTTTACATGGGGCAGTGATGCTAAAAATGGGATTCATAACACGATTTTGAATCTGGGTAGTACCAGAAATATTGACATTTGAGGTAGAGAAAACACCCGATAAATCTTTTGTTTGTTGAGGGAAACTGGTTAGTTCTAGTGCAGGAGATGGCTCCATTGGCCATGTTGCAGAGGGCGTTGCAGGGATTTTAAATACCCTGTGTCCTAGCAGGGAGGTGCCTGACTTTGAAATAGCTATATTCCACGTATCTTCCGGACGAGTGGCGATCACCCCTAGCCCAGCATTGGCGGTGGCAGAGTTTGTTCCATTTCCACCAAGCCAATCAGCAGAATAGGCATAGGCTGCCCCTTGCCAATTGGCACTAGAGATGGCTGTGATGTTTGCTGTTTGGTTATTTCTCCAATCATAGATCAATGCTCCATCACCAACGCGGTCGTCATTCCAGGTATAAGTTGGAGGGATGTTAGGTCTGAATATTTTGGTTTCGCCAGGCAGCAACACAAGTTCTGCTGCCAATGGTTGACTTGATAGCTTAAAAACGAATGTCTTGGGGGTTTGTGGGTTGAATACATACAAGTTACTTATCCGATTAGGGGTATTACTCATGAATCCCGTCGTTGCGCCACTTAATCGTTCGAAATGAAGCGAAAGTGGCGGTGCCTCGAAAGTTACTTTTGGCTGTCCGTTTGTGGCGAAATTATACCGAATCGTGCTCAATCCAGGATTGTGAACTTGCACAAACGGGGCGTAGTGGAGGTGGAGGATGTGAGTTCTAAGATGGTCGCCCGTAGTATTCCTTATCGTATTCGGCCATCCACCATGCGCGCGCTGAGCTCCCACAGAATAGACGATTCCGCAAGTAACTTCTACAGGATGATCTGTGTTTAATGATGCTGCACTAGCTGAAGATGTAATCAATGACCAAGCAATCATTATTTTTTGTGATAATTCTTTAACGCTCATTACTATTTAGAATTTAGCAAGCTCATTCATAGTGTCAATAGCTTCCGCTGAGGACTTTAAGACAATTAGCCACCCATGTAGTCAATCTTTACTATGCTCAAGCCAATAGACCTGAAATTTGATAAGATTTTTAATTTTACTGTTGATAAGTATCTGAAATTTTCATCAATTTAGTGTGACCTCTCATAACTTATAAATTAAATTAAAATGAACAATAAATTATCTAAAAAATTGAAGTTGAATATAACAACCCCACTAACATTGGCTCTTGGTGCTTTAATTAGCAGTAGTAATGCTAGCATCATCAACAGCACCAATGGTACATTTTCAATCACGGAGTCTTTTGACTCTAGTTTTGGCATTGTAGAATATAGGTTTGACCTGCTTGCAGGAGCTGATGATGTGCATGTCGTTGCCATATCATATGTAGAAGATTTTACTGCAGTTGCTGTCGCGGTGGGTAATGAATTTGCTTTAAGCGAAAACTGGAATTCCATTCTAGCTACTGAAGATGAATGGAATAATGGATTATCATTCACTTTATCATCCTTAAAACCAGCCATTGCTGGTGCTATGATCAATACTGCTAGCATAGGAGGCTTTGATGAGATTTTCGGCACTTCAGATAACCGAGTAGCAATCTACTACAACGACTCAGACGCTCCACTAGATGAATCCTCTGATGCAGATCCTGGCGATGCAAGTTTTTCTGACGCGACATTTACCAGAGAACTAGGATTACCGGCCTCAGAAGTAATTGCGTTAGGCATAAATGGAAACGTGATTGGCGGTTCAGTCATACCAGAACCATCATCATCACTTCTCATTGCTGCATCAGCATTTGGATTTGTAGTTCGTCGAAATAGAAAACACCAAATCGCCAGCTGATTTAACAAAACAACCCTCCTAGCATTCTCTCCACCACCATCCTATTTCCAGTATTTATAAGGGCCTTAAGTAGATTAGTATGAAAAAATATGCATAATTTACTTACAAACAGTGAAAAACAAATATATAAAAGCAACGCACATTTCCGAGCGAAAATACAAATCAATACAAATAGCCACCCACGTAGTTGAAAACGCAATACCAAATTCAGGTGGTGATTATTTGCTATATAAGTATCAAATTAATATAAAACTCTCCCTAGCTAGATGAACCGTGTATAAGCTATTGAAACTTTTTTATTGTATATTAACAAAAACCATATTATTTTTTGTGCAAACACTTCTTATATCATTATAAAAGAGAGAAGAAAATTATTTATTATGAAAAAAACGACTCTAATTTGCCTATCGTCTATCTTAGTCTCATCATCAACTATGATGGGTTCAGTGATCTTCACACCTACTTCTGTTAATACAGCATCAGTTGATTTTGATGCCGTTACTTTCACCGCATCATCGGATTATAACGGTACCAAGATATACTTCCACATTGAAGATTTCTATTCCAGTGCATCCACAAGTAATGGAGCTGCAACTGGTGGCTCTGCCTTGCTGACGATTGGTTCAGCCGCACCAATCGCCCTTGGTTCTGGGGGAGGCAACCCGACTGGACAAATTACTTCTGGAGCTGGACTAGTCGATTCTAACGATCTATTTCTCGACCTCACTGTGCTTTCTGGCAGCTTTTCATGGTCGAGTGGAGATTCTCTGACGCTCTCAGGGACAGGTCTTAGTTTTGGAGCGGGTAGCCTCAACACACCTTCTGGTACAGCAATGCTGAATGCGACAATAGCTTCAGGAACATCACTCGCAGCTGTTTCTGGGACTGAGGTCATCAATCAAGTTCCAGAGCCATCTAGTCTCTTACTTCTTTCCTTAGGGGGGCTCGGCATAATTCGTCGTCGCCGATAAGGTGGCGTATCTGGATTGTAGAGCTCAGTAGGCATGAAACACTTCACGATGTGTCTGATTTTGGTTTCGTTGTTCACAGGGATAAGGTGATTTTATTTTTTACGCTGCTCTAAGTAGAGTTTGCTGAATAAGTGTCGAATCCTTACATCGTATAGATTTATCGTTAAAAAATTGCTTATAGGTGCATGAGTTTGTTGAACAGAGCCGCTTGGCGGCGGGGTGGGCGTATTTAGTGGTAAATGCTGATGGGTTTGTTGTTGGCTTTGGTGTAGGTTTTAGGGTGTTATGAAAAAAAATAATTCAGAAAAAGACCGGTCAAGATCGTGATGTCATTACTACTTTCATGCAGCAAGAATGGTATGAAAATTATGTCCACTTTGTCGAGCTAAGAGGTCTGCAACCTCGATCTGTTAAATCTTATCTCGGTTGGATCAAGCAACTGGCGGCACACTTTAATGAGCCAGATATCCGCGCTCTAACAAGCACCCAAGTGATGGCGTTTCTAAATCACTTGCTAAAGGAACGTGAACTCAAAGCAAGCACGGTAAATCAAGCAGTCTGCGCGCTGAGAACCCTTTACAGAGACTACCTCAAAAAACGCTGGAAGATCTGGTCTAGTATCAAGATCAAACGTGAAGCATCTCTGCCTCATGTACTCACTCGTGATGAAGTTGCGCTACTACTTAGGACTGTGCGTGATGGCCGCTATCGAGCCTTTTTCACGGTGATGTATCAGTGTGGACTGCGGCTCTCAGAGTGCTGTAGAATCAGGCCAAAGGACATCGACGGTGAGCGTTATTTAATCCGTATTCTAGGCAAGGGAAACAAGTGGCGCAATGTGCCGATCACACCAGAACTGTTAGAAAAACTCCGTGTGTTCTGGCTATACCATCGCAACCCAAACTGGCTCTTTCCCGGCATTGGACGTGGCTGGAAAAGCTCCGGCATATCCACGCGCGATGCCCTCTACCGCTCTAAAAACTCCATCACCAATGCCAGCGTCTGGAGCGCGATGCAGGTCTGCACAATCGAGTCTGGTTTACTCAAGAAACACGACACCATCACCTGCCACACCCTGCGTCACAGCTACGCCACACATCTGTTAGAGGCAGGCGTTCACGTGCGCCAAGTCTCCGCCTACCTCGGCCACACCACGCTCAAGCCCACCATGGTTTACCTGCATCTAACAGAGGTCAGTGAGCAGCAAGCCAGAGCCGCACTCACCACACTAGCAGGTAGCTAAAAAGAAAGCAACCAGTGATCCTCACTCTAACAGATCTTCTAGCAGAACACTGGAGTCCATTCGCTAGAAAACACCGCAAGCATCTCAGCGGTGCGCACTATCGTGCCGTGAGAGCAGTCCTAGAATGCCGCACACCAGCACTCGGAGGACAGCTCTACCGGTGCGATGACTGCCAGCAGCCACACTTCGCCTACCACAGCTGCAATCACCGCAGCTGCCCCCAATGTGGAGCCTATGATCAGCAAGTCTGGACTGCCAAACAAGAAGCCAAGCTCCTCCCCGTGCCTTACTTCATGGTCACCTTCACCATCCCCTCCGAGCTGCGGAGTGTCTGTAAAATGTATCCAAAAGAACTCTACAGCACCTTGATGAAAACCAGCGCACAAGCACTCAAAGACATCATCAAAACAAAAACAAAAGGAGGCAAAACAGGCTTCACCAGCATCCTCCACACCTGGGGCAGACAGCTCCAGCACCACCCGCACGTCCACTGCATCGTCCCTGCGCTTGCGGTAAGGGCTTGCACTCCTTCACAGTCGTCCGCAGGAGGGGCTTGCACTCCTTCACAGTCGTCCGCAGGTGGGGCTTGCACTCCTTCACAGTCGTCCGCAGGAGGCGATGAACTCATCCGCCCCGCGAAAGACAAATTTCTAGTCCACTACAAGCCACTATCTGTTAGATTTAGAAGTCTCTTTCAAACCGCATTAAAAGACCAACACCCAGACATTTACCAGAATCTAACATCCGCCCAAAAACGCGCCCTCAGCCCACAGACAACCTGGAACGTCCAGCTCCAACACGTGGGTAAAGGAAAGACCGCATTGCGCTACCTAGCCGCCTACGTTTGCCGCAGTGGATTTACCAACAAACGTCTCATCGGCTATGATCTAACAGGAAAAAACGTCCTTCTAAGATACACCCCCAGCGGCACCAAGGAGACCAAAATACTCAAACTCAGCATCGATGAATTTATCCGCCGCTGGCTCATCCACGTGCTGCCCAAGCGCTTCCTGCGCATCCGCCACTACGGCTACCTCAGCAGTGCGGCTAAGAAAAAAAGGCTTCAGATATGGAATCTGTTAGGCCAGCTAGAGCCGCTGCCCGTTCTTCCCGAGAAAGAACCATTCTGCTGTCCACACTGCGAGGGGAAACTAAAATACCTACGCGACATTCCACGTCCTCAGAATACCCGAGCACCATAAAACCACTACAATGAGATGCATCTAACAAAATCTAACAGAATGACCTTATTGCAGCGACTACACCCTAGCCTCGCCAGAGAACGTGTGCGCAGAAAAGAGGCAAAACCGCCACTAAAACCGCCTCGAACAAGCCATTTTCAAGTCCTTAATCAAGCATTTAGCAAGCTCCATAGCACAAGGCTTCGATTTGATTACCGAACAGCCATGCGGTTCGGTAATCAGCCCCTCCGGAGAGAGCTTAACCCTGCATCTAACTGTCAATGCCGTAGTAACCTACTAAGACAGAGCACGGAATCAAAACCGCATAAGTAACACCTCCCAGAGCCAGCTACCCTGGAGCCGTTCAACAACCGCTAACTTCGATGTTCGCTGCGCTCAATCAAAGCTAGCTTAGGGGTTCGGTCTCTTTTTTTAGAAGCCACCGAGGGCGTTTGCTAGATGCGCGTCCGTCTCTTCTTGGTGCGCTTTCAGTTCTTTCTCCGTCTTTATCATAGACGAGTCAAGCCGCCCTTCGAATACCTTAAGATGCCAATATGTCTTGATACCAAAAATTCGTTTGCGGCCCATTATATAGACGTGATCCTCATCCAACCATAGGTTGAATGCATTCGGTGAGCCAGAACTCATAAGAATGCCTTTAATTCCGATTGGTATAGTTATTTCTTTACCTGGTATCGAGTCACGGGCTTTAATAGGCTTCTTGATTGTTACCCACACTCCTGGTTTCAATGCAGGTAGTATTGCTTCTTTGTATCCTTCCGCGTGCCCATGGTTGTAAGCAAACCATATAATTCCTATTGCCAGTGCTGTATAAAATATTGTTATCATAAAGTTTAAATGGTGTATCTGTAATGTGATCAATTACCGAATCGGCGAACATCTGTCTACACGTTTAATTCTACTACGGCATCTTCTTCTATTATTACCGAACGTTATAGTTGACTCACCGCCGGTAGGCGGTTGAGTCCAACGCCTTGTTCGATCATTTTGGTGTGGAGATATTCAGGCGCCATATCGACATCTCCGTCCCACACAATCGTGCCATACTGAACTGAGGCGGTAGAAAAATTAGAAAGCTCTTTCAGCGAAGAAAAAATCTTACCTGTCAGCAAATTAGAAAAATCTAAGATCCCCGAAAGACCATCACTAAAAGCTATCTTGAGCTTTAGTTCACCTTGAGGTTCTATGCGTGTAACGCGTATTAAATCCATACTATTCTAGCGGTTCGATTGGGTTAAGTGGCTTCTCTGACTCAGCAAGCTTCCAGTCTTCCATTAAATCCTCACGATGAAGGTCAAGCCACTCAATTACTGCCTTCATAGCTCTCTTCGGAAACTTGCCCTTGATAACTCCAGACTCAATCTCAACGATTATCTCATAATCACCGTAGTAAGCATGAAAATGTGGGGGAGCATGATCCCGATAGAACATGCGAATCACAATTCCTAAGAATCTTGAAATCTCTGGCATACTATTAAGAATAGATAAAGATAGCTCATTCGTAAAGAAATCTCACGATACATAATCCAGTAATTGAGTAAAAAAGTTGTAATTGCTGGTATGATTAAAAGCTCGAATACATTGCTATCTGTAAGAGTTGAGATCTTCCATTGCCTCTTCTTGATAACCAAGTAAATGCCCAAAGTCAAATTGGATGCTATGAGAGATAGTAATGATCCAGGAATAGCTCCTGCAATACCACCTACTTTTGGTAAAAGAGAAGAGACAATGAGACCTATCAATATGC
>CAKZMG010000245.1 GCA_937128235.1 uncultured Verrucomicrobiales bacterium | reverse complement strand
GAGACCTGCACAACATCCCATTCTCACACGGCGAAGGAAAATTCATCGCCTCAGAAGAAGACGTGCGCGCACTAGCTTCCAATGGACAAATCGCCACGCAGTACACTGACCTTGCTGGCAATCCATCTATGCAAATCCGACAAAATCCAAACGGATCTATTTTTGCGATCGAAGGAATCACATCTCCCTGTGGTAAAGTATTAGGAAAAATGGGGCACTCAGAACGTCGTGGAACTAACGTAGCCAAAAACATTCCCGGAAATAAGCACCAACCACTATTCAAAGCAGGAGTCGAGTATTTCAAATAACACTATAAAACATCCATAGTTATAAAGATCTCCTATAGAAATAATATAGCCCACCTTGGTGCTCTACTAACGATGCACCAAGGTAGAGCTACTAGGTTTAATTTATCTTTTCCTTCTTAAGATGAAAAGCATACCTGAGATACCTACAAGCATTGTAGATGATGGCTCAGGCACTGCTGCAATATCACCTCCAGCAGCAAGCTCCTTAGCTACTTTCAACTGAAGTGACGCAGACACGTCTGAGAACGTAGCAGTAGGTTGAGCAAAGGCTGCAACACCTCCTGCACTTCCTGCCAATACATTATCCTCATAGTAACCAACTAAGTCACCACCTGCATTACCAATAGGCAGAGCATTGATCATGTCAACGCCGCTAGCAATAGAAGCATCTCTAGCCGCACGCACGTTAGCGGCACGATCACCGGCAGGAGGAGTAGCGTTATCCTCACCATCTCCAGAGATGTCAATGATCTGCGCATTACTCGAGAACCCGTTTTCTACATTTCCAGTCTCTGTTCCAAACTCAGCCGTCCCTGCATCTATAGCAGAACCAATTGCTGTAGATCCAGAATATGGTCTCGTGGTAGCGGCTATCAGTGAGGCGAAAGACTGGGAACTAGCTAAATCAGTAACATGAGTCCAATCTACACCCATCGTTTGCTGATTATCGCCAGACCAGAACATGAGCGCAACTGCGATACTTCCTATTGGTCCAGATTGAATGGAATCAACTAAAGAAGCACTATTAAAGGCCGCTTCATATCCATCCATCATCAACGAGTATTCGCTATTATCAACACTTCCAGAAACGTCAACCAAGAGTAAGAGCTCAGTATCAACGGATTCTTGCGCAGTTGCGTTTAGACTACTAATACCAAGACTTACACCTGCCGCCGCAAGAAGCTTAATATGATTTTTCTTATATTTTCTATTTTGTTTCATTTTTTTCTATTTGTTGTTCGTTGTGGGAGATTGAAAATAGCGACATCCCGCTAGTATAAGGTTTAAATTTTAGATTTATATTTTCGGGATACAGTAGGATAGACTAACAGAGTGTGATATGTCTTAATAGTTAGAAGCATTTACCATTGCCTCACTAATGGTAGCTGGGGTAATCTCGATCATGACTTGGTTCCCTTTTTCCTTAGAACTCTCTGTCTCAAGTGGAGTAGCTGGAGGCAGAACATCCTCAAATACGTAATTTTTAGGATCTTTCTTCATTAAAAGCAGGCCAAAGCAAACTGATCCCATGCACATAGCAATACAAAGAACAGAAAGACATGTCTGATAAGGGATATGTCTTTTTTTTATCGATATTTTAGAACAAATACAAGGTAACGCCAAACAGACCACTACTGCTCCATAGACAAGTAAGTATGATAAATTATGAATAGTGTCGCCCTTTAAAATTAATAATGCACTAATAGCACTCACACTACTTAAAGTGAGAATAAAATTAGCTATTATCTTAATAAAGCATGAGCTAGTATTCTCTATGCCTTTTCTAGTATTTTCAATGCCAGGAGCTGGCTTATAACGTATGAGCCCTACTGCTGCATTTCTTTTTCTCTCTTCAAGAGTATTAGAACGTTCTTCGTTACGCAATTGCTTTACTCTTAGATCTTCTACGCGCTTCAAGAAATACCTTGAAATCATTAGATCATAGTTTCCGTTACTTTCTTTCTCCGCCTCTGCTTGACATGCAGCGTCTAGTTTATTTTCTGCTATTTCAGCATCAATGATGGTATAAATTTTTTCTTGGCTAAAGTGTGTGAATTTCATAATATATAGTTCCTATTAATTTAGATAGATTACTTTTTTTTGAATTAGAGGGGGACAATAACTAATTTCTTTTGCTTTCAGTTAAATAAACTTACTTTCAAATGGATTTATTTCTTAGGAAAAGTAAACAGCTTATACCTATTAAACTTAGCATACTTGAAGAAGGCTCAGGCACAGCCTCCAGCGATAATGAATACACTCCATCAAACTCTCCATCTCCTCTGGGTGAATATTGAAATGATCTATCTCTAAAGAATCTAAAGAAGGTATTTTCTATTCCGCTTTTTAGACCTTTGCTGTTCCACAAATCAAAACCAGTCAATACTCCATCAGTTAGATATGCACGTGGATAACCGTTTGAAGGATCATCATTATGATCATAAGTAAAGTCATCGATAAAAGTAATATGGATAGATTCTAATCCTGCTCCAATAATAGCCACTTCATCCCCTAAATTGGTTAATTCAGAACTATCGATTGAAACACTTCCTAAAAAATGATCTCCTACCTTATAATCAGCAGTATTAGGAGCCCCTCTTAAGACTAAGTCGAAATTGTAATCAACAATCTGCCCCTTCGCACCTGATGACAACATTACTACTAAAAGTGATGCCCATACTGATTTAATTAAACTTGTGTGTTTGACTCGATCCATAATGCCTACGGTTAATATTTTATTAGATTATATAGCTTTTTTAGATTTTTCACCTAAGCTGGTATTAAATTAGTATAAATTTAAGTTACGCTCAAGAAAAATATTAACTTTTTTTAATAATACGCAGGATCGCACTAAAAAATACGTAAAAAAGATTCCCAAAAAAAACAAGCCAGAACGAAAAAACCATTATTACATATAGGATATTAATCGAATGTTGTTTTTTTTAAATAAAAACAAATTAATTAGATTTATTTTCAATAATCTAAAATATTACAGATAAGTGAAAGAATAAATGCTCTTTATCCTTGATCAATCGAGCGATATGAGTATGAACATTACAAATTCATACATTATAGTGAGCGATCAAAATACCAACACCACCAGTGAAGACATTGATGACAAGCTGAACATAAATACTGAATCGAGCAAGTCAACAGAGTTTACCACTATAGATTCAGTACCTTACTCTGATGAAGAAGCCCCATCGCCAAAAATCTTTACTACTATAACCAACCTCAAACTCTCTCCTTCAGCATGGGTGGGCTTATTACTAATGTCGATTTTTGGAATTCTTGCGGTAATATTGAATTTCAAAACAAACAAAGAATTTGCTATCAAGGAGATAACTCCCCCTCTCGAGCGATCCAGTGAGAAATTAATCGCAGACAAAAATGTTGAAACAATTAATAAGAACTTTAGTAACAACATTGATTTTATTGCCAAGAATTGCTCAAGGATGGTATCTAAACGGAATTCTTTTGCTGTATTTGAACACGGAACATGCGTTTTGCTAGTTGAACCCCTTAATGATCCAGTATCTGTCGCTAAATCATCTTTAACACTTCTGTATAACCCCAACATCGGATTCCAAGTAAAACCACTTAGCAATAACAATTATATCGTGATCTTTGATGAATATCTTTCTTACTGGTTTTCTGCTGAGGTATTGGCCAAAAATAAGGATGCTATGATGCTGGATCCTAGATTAGCCAGAAATGAAAATGACCTTAAAAGAGTCAAAGACCTTTCAGACCTTGAGATACGTATTGGCAAACTTGCCAGACTAAACCTAGAAGCCGATAGCAAAGAGCTTAAGATCAAGAAAATCATACGCGCTAAGCAAAACCTTCGAGAAGAAATTCCCCCTGTCCCTGCTATGAAAGATACTCTTAAGCCAGGACCAACGTAACCCCTCCGATCAAACAGTTCATCTACTTGGCTTTTGTATCACTCAAGTTCCAGCTGGATCCAGAGACTCTAGTTGAGAAGAGATTACAGTAACCATCAACGAAACTGCGTCCTTAATGGCTACAACGAGAATAACTACTCTTCGTCTGCTCGCTCAAAGTGGTCAGATCTACAAAAAAAAAGAACCTAGTTAGGCTCTTTTCTTTAGACTAAGTGGCGAAGCGGACGGGAATCGAACCCGCAACCTCCGGCGTGACAGGCCGGTGCTCTAACCAATTGAGCTAC
>CAKZMG010000244.1 GCA_937128235.1 uncultured Verrucomicrobiales bacterium | reverse complement strand
ACTGGACGCCTAAAGTGGATTTGGAAGCAGGATTAAAATCAGCCTATGCTTGTTTCTTGGAGGAAGAGGCTAGCGGTGAATTAAGGGCTAAATAAACGATTGAAAACGATAGATATCATAGGCTTGCCAGTTGCAGTTACTAACTACGAAAAGGCTATAGAATGGATAAGTGAGCATGCTAGAAAAGGTGATAAAGCTTATGCAGTAGAGGCAGCGAACACGCATGTAGCGGCACTCGCCAGACACGATGATGAGTTTGGTAAAGCGATGGCAAAGTTTGATCTGATCTGTCCTGATGGGATGCCTTTGGTTTGGGCGGTGAATCGTCAGTTAGAAAAAGCTGAAAAGCTTAGCGATAGGGTGTATGGTCCCACTTTGATGTTGAAGTGTATTGAGGCTTCAGAAGGACAACTAGATTTGAAACATTTTCTATTAGGAGGTAGCCAATCAACCTTAGATAAGCTTGATGAGAAGTTTTCCCAGGATTACCCAGACGCTAAAATAGTAGGTTCCTATTCACCTCCCTATGGTGAATGGCCAAAGGAAGAGTTTGAAAAGATCTCTGGGTTGATCAGGGAGTCAGGAGCTAACCACATCTGGGTGGGACTAGGCTGCCCTAAACAAGAACGATGGATCGCCAGGCATAAGAAAGAACTACCTGCTGGATGTTATTTCGGAATAGGAGCTGCCTTCGCGTTCCATGCGGGGGAGGTGAAGCAGGCTCCAGCATTGTTTCAGAAGATTGGGATGGAGTGGGCGTATCGGTTGTGTATGGAGCCTAAGAGGTTGTTTAAGCGGTATTTTAAGTACAATGGTTTGTTTGTGTGGTATTCTTTAACAAGGAAAATGGGATGAAGAGATGATCAAAAAATTAATAAAACAGCTTAAATGTAGTAAAGAGTATCTACGCCTTTTAGGAGGATACCGGCGCGACTTCTTTCGTTATGCTAAATACAGCTGTATGGGCTGGAACAGACAATCCTATTCAGAAGGTCAGCTTGAAGGCAGGATGATAGCCAATTACCACGTGGTGGAGAAAGGCTTAAGTATGCCTGACTTTAGACCATGTTTTGGGGTTCCGATGCTGAAAAAGTTGATTAGCCTTACTAAAGAAGGGCAACAAAAGTTCGGATGGAGTAGTAATGTCAATTATTTGACGGCAGTGAATGTGGTTCAAAAGTACATGCAACGTCATGAGGAATTGGGAATCAATTTGAGTGAACATTATTCTGAGGAAGAAATTACTTATGGCAAGGATTTGGATTCAGATATAAAAGTGAAGTCAGGAAGTGAGTCGCATGAAGAAAAATTGTATTTTAGTGAGTCACAGTCAAATTTTGCAGATTTTGCTAGGAGTAGGCATAGCTGTAGAGTGTTTAGGCGCGATGTAGGTGTTGACGAAGAAATTTTAAAAAAGGCAGTGGAGGCAGCAAGATATACTCCTTCAGTATGTAATCGACAAGGATGGAAAGTTCATGCGTTTTCTGATACGAAGGACATTGAAAACTTATTAGCAATTCAAAATGGGAATAGAGGTTTTGGGCATACTATTCCGATGGCCTTAGTAGTCACATGCAATGTCAACGTATTTGATGGTTATCATGAAAGGAATCAGGCTTATGTTGATGGTGGCTTATTTAGTATGAGCTTAATGTATGCGTTACATCAGAATAAGTTAGGAGCAGTGCCTTTATGTTGGTTGGTGGATGGTAAACAAGATGATAATGCCAGAAAAATTGGTGGTATTCCTGAAAGTGAAGTAATCATCATGATGATGGGGGTGGGTAAACCTGTTGAGCAATTTTTAGCACCTGCATCTCAGAGACGGGATGTGGAAGAAATACTTACTATTAAAAATAAATGAAAGTCGGGATATTAACATTTCACTTGGGCCCAAATCATGGTGGATATTTGCAAGCATATTGCTTACATGAGTTCATCACTTCACTAGGGCACGATGTAGAATTCATTAATTACAAAAACGAAGGTCATCACAAGTCAGAGATATTCAGGCCGTGGATCTATAGAAGACCATTTAAGCTATATCAAGCATGGATCAAGGAGAAGGTTTTTCAGAAAGCATACAAGACGTTGAAAAAATCCGAGTTCACTACGGATAAGTCTAAGGTTAATTGGAATCAGTATGATGTGATTGTGGTGGGTAGTGATGTGGTATGGGATTACAACATGTCTAGATTAGGTAATGACTCAGTCTATTTTGGTGATTTTGGATTAGAGTTTAAAGGTAAGTTAGTTAGTTACGCTGCTAGTTGTGGCACTGTGGATATAAATAAGGAAATTCCTGAATATGTTACCAAAGGCTTATCGAACTTTGATCACTTTGGGGTAAGAGATGTGACTACTCAGACGATTGTAGAGCGATCCATAGGGATCGTACCGCAGTTAGTAGTAGATCCTACATGGCTCTTTATTGAGCCAAATACTGAGAAAGAAAAGATCCCTATACTGTTAGTCTATGCCTATGATGTTCCAGAGGCATTCAGTGTCAAAATCCGTGCATATGCTAAGAAACATCAATTGAAGATTGTTGCGATTGGCTATTATCATGGTTGGGCAGATGTGAACGAGATGCGGATGTCTCCATTAGAATGGGCATCTGTCATGCGAAAAGCAACTGCGGTAGTTTCCGGCACGTTTCATGGAACGCTCTATGCTATTAGGTGCCAAACTAGGTTTGTTACTATCTATAATAAGACGATTGAAGTAAGGGTGAAGCGCCCATTGGAACTTTGCCACTTAGAACACAGAATGCTGAAATCACCTGAAGATTTTGAGGGAGTAATGGATGAATCAATCGATTATAACTCGATTTTAGAAACGCTCAATAAAGAGGCAAACTCATCTAAAGAGTATTTGAAGTCCGTCTTTACTGGGACGATGCAGTGAACATTTGAGAACTAGAATAATAGAAATATTGGTTAAAACAACTAGTTAAGAAATAAGTTAAATAAATATATGTCTTCAATAAAAGTAATATTCGCTATCATCCTAGCCATCATAGGGGCTATCTATCTTGGTATCGGAGCCGCATCCGATCAGACTCAAACAATGGGTATCCTCCTGGGTGCAGTTACTATTGGTGTATGTCTAGCGATGGGGAAAAACATTTGGATGCTGATCCCCTTCATGACGTATGTACAGTTGACACTGTATTTACCTGGACGTCCTTCTACACTATTAGTAGCTCAGTTAATGGTGACTGTGTTTGGTATTCTGATGATTGTGGTAGGTAAGATTTCTACAAAATGGAGGGTGACTCGTTTAGAATTGTGTATGATGCTATTTGTTTTGTGTGTCGCTCAAGTTTATGCCAGAAATCCAGTGGGTGTAAGCTTATTTGGTACAGGCAACGTGGGAGGCAGACCTTATATTTTATTTGGTGTAGCTTTAACTTCTGCAATCATCCTCGCTATTATTAAAGTGCCTTATGGTGATTTAAAAAAGATTTTTAAGTTAACCGTTATTGGAGGCTTGATTAACGTGGGTCTTAGTTTTATCGGTTATTACGTGCCAAGGTTTGGGCAGTACATTGGGGTTGGAGTCGTGGAGGCGGATTATAACATGGAGGTGGCTGATACTGGAGCTGCAGGTAGATTACCATTTATTATTCGGTTCGGTCCGAACCTAGCTCTGTGGATATCAAGTGTGATCAACCCTTTGAAAGCTGCGTTTTCCATGTTATGGTTACCTCTGATTCTGATTGCCTTCGCAAGTGCGGGTATTTCTGGCTACCGTAATGTGATTGCGGCAACAGGATTCACCTTTTTAGTGGGGATTTACTATCATGGAGGATTCAGATCACTGTTGACCTCAGCGGGTTTAGGTGGGATAGTTCTAATGGCAATATCGGTATTAAACATGGCTCACCCCCTACCTCCTAATGTCCAACGAGCCATGTCATTCTTGCCAGGGACCTGGGAACAGGAACATGTTGATTCTGCTGAGAGCTCAACAGATTGGAGAGTTGAGATGTGGGAGGAGGTGTTACTTACAGAACATTGGATTAAAAACAAAGTAATTGGGGATGGGCTTGGTTTCACAGCAGATGAATTAGCTTACCAAGAAGAAATCAAATTGAATGGAAATGCTATGGGGCTTTCAGGATTTGATAACCATCGTGAATCTATTTTAGTCAATGGAGATTACCACAGTGGACCAGTCAGTGCCATTAGAACTGTAGGCTATGTAGGGCTGGCTGTGATGCTTTTCTGTATGATCATGATCGCGTTCCATGCTCACAGATTAATGATACGATCTAAGAATAAGCCTTGGTTCCCACTGGTGATGATCGTTTGTATTCCACTAATCTGGTATCCACTCTTTTTTGTCTTTATTTTTGGTGCCTTTGGTAAGGACGCTGTTATCATTTTGATGGGGTATGCAATGGTGCGATTGTTAGAAAATAATATCCCATGGAATGCCGATGGAGAACTTCAAAATAATTCAATCAGCATTTAATAAACTGCGAAAAAAATGATTCAAATATCTGAAAAACTACTATCAAATATCTTAGGTAGATCTTGCTCTTTTATGAGTGAGGATATTGCTAAGTATCAACCACAATTATCCAAAGAGATTGGTGACTCAAAGTTACTTATCATTGGAGCTGCAGGCTCCATAGGACAAGCATTTGTCTTAGAGGTGCTCAAGTATAAGCCTGCTGGTATTCACTTGATCGATATTAGCGAGAATAACTTGGTTGAGGTAGTGAGGCAGTTGAGGTCAGGAGGGCATTATGTGCCTGAGGATTTTAAAACATTCGCGATCGATTATACAGCTTTGGAAATGGATGCGCTACTCAATGAAGAATCCTATGACTATGTGTTAAATTTCTCTGCTCTGAAGCATGTGCGTTCAGAGCGTGATGCATTTACACTGATGCGGTTACTGGAGGTAAATGTCATGGGAAATGCGCGACTGATAAATTCTCTCACGAAATCAGCAAGAATAAAAAAGGCATTTAGTGTCTCATCTGATAAGTCTGTGAATCCCGCAAACCTCATGGGAGCTTCTAAGGCATTGATGGAGCGGGTGTTTATCGCTGAGTCAGACAAGGTTCCGTTTGGCAGTGCTCGGTTTGCGAATGTTGCCTTTTCCGATGGTAGTTTGCTGCATAGTTTTATGGTGCGAATGGCACGTTTTGAGCCATTGAGTGCTCCTTCTGATGTGCGCAGATACTTTATCACCCATGAAGAGGCTGGTCAGCTGTGTCTTCTATCATGCTTTCTGGGCGGTAATAATGAGATTTACTATCCTAAATTTAGACCAGAAAAAGACATGATGACCTTTGCTGATATAGCGCGTGAAGTGATCAAATATCATGGCTACACACCATTGGAATGCTCGTCTGATGAAGAGGCACTTGAGTTAGCAAACAAGCAAACCTTTGAGAAAAAGCAATGGCCATGCTGTTTCACTCCTTCAGATACAAGTGGCGAGAAAATGTTTGAAGAATTTCATCATACAGACGAGCAGATAGATGAGGATAGATACAAGACCATCGGAGTCGTGACTAGTCCCTCATTCCAAAGCTCAAAAAGAGTAGATCAGGCGATAGCCGATCTCAACCAATTGAGACAATCGGGATGCTGGAGCAAAGAACAGCTTGTATCGATTATGAAAGACGCTATTCCTGAGTTAAAGCATTCGGAAACCAATAAAAATTTAGACCAAAAAATGTAATGAAGAAGATACCCTTATTTGATTTAAACTTCGGTGAAGAAGAGTTAGCGGCTGTAAAGGAGGTGTTAGAATCTAAATGGATTTCTATGGGTCCTAAGACTTTAGAGTTTGAGAAAATTTACGCAGATCTTCATCATTCTAAACATGCAGTGGCGGTGACGAATTGTACTGCTGGCTTGCACTTAGCATTACGCGTGTGTGGAGTTGAGGCTGGAGACGAAGTGATCGTTCCATCACTGACTTTTGTAGCGACTGCTAATTCAGTGAGAATGATGGGTGCGACACCGGTGTTTGCTGATGTAGTTTCGCTAGATGACTGGACAATATGCCCTAAAGATATTGAATCAAAAATAACTTCTAAGACGAAAGCCATTATTCCGATGCATTTTGGTGGGTATGGTGCAGATATGCTTAAGATTTGTGCTATCGCAAAGGTACACAATTTGATTGTGATTGAAGATGCCTGTCATGCCCCCTTAGGGAAGAGGGACGGGCAGTATTTAGGGACATTCGGAGACATGGCATCTTACAGTTTCTATTCTAATAAGAACATGGCGACAGGAGAGGGTGGCATGTTACTTACCCAAAACGAAGAATTTGACAAAGCAGCTAGATTGCTCAGAGCACATGGCATGACGGCTACCGCATTTGACCGAGAGATGGGTAAGGAGTTCTATGATGTTGTGGATTGGGGTTACAATTATCGAATTGATGATATTCGTTCAGCGATAGGAGTAGCTCAAGCTAAGAAACTACAAGAAGACGTAAGGAAGAGAAAGGTTCTTAGTGATCGTTATAGAGAAAACCTTAGTAAGGTAGAGTCGGTTACTGTTCCGTTTCAGAATTACCCAGGAGAGTCTTCGAACTATGTAATGGGTGTTCTGTTGGAGTCAGCTGACAGGAAAACAGTGAGAAGAGAACTTAATGAACTAGGGATTGGGTCTTCGATGCATTATCCGCCAGTGCATCAGTTTCGCTGCTATAAAGATTTTAGTGCTGAACTACCACTTACAGAAGACATTGGAAGCCGTGAGATTTCTTTGCCGTTGTATTACAACATGGAAGTGGAGGATGTTGACTATGTGTGTGAGAATTTCTCTAAGCTGATTTAAGTTTAGCGTTAGTTTGTGATGAATAATGATGTGATACTAGTCGGTGGTTTCCATGAGACCATCGAATTAATCCAAAAGTGTGGTCTTAATCTGATAGGGATAATTGACCATTCTGGAAAGCATGTATCTACGACAGCCTATTCTTATTTAGGAAGTGACGCTGAGTTTTTAGAAGCAAATGAGAAGAAGGAAGTAAAAATAATTATCTCTCCTGACATCCCTAAAGTTAGAAGAAAGTTGTCTGAACTTTATTTAAATTCTGGCTACCAACTAGGATCTTTAGTCGCTGGATTTGTTTCAGAGAGTGCAAAGATTGGAGGGGGGGTGGTGATTCAAGATCAGGCTTATGTTTCTTCAATGGTGAACTTAGGTAATGGGGTGAAAATTAATGTTGGAGCAAAAGTAATGCACGATTGTGTGATTGGAGACTTCACAACAGTAGCACCTAGTGCTGTAGTTTTAGGGAATGTGGCTGTAGGAAAAAATTGTTACATTGGGGCTAACTCAACAATATTACCTAATATTAAGATTCTTGATGATGTTACAATAGGTGCAGGTGCCGTTGTAACGTGTGATATAGCTGCTGGAGCAACGGTTAAAGGTGTTCCGGCAAAGTAAAGTAAATGGAGCAAGTTAAAACATCAACTGGAGTAAATAGATTTGAAGCCCTAGATAGTATCCGTGGAATTGCATCTTTAGCCGTATTGTTGGGGCACACTCTCTAGCAGTTTGCATCTGGGATATTAAGCTTTATCAATTTGCAATCATAAATAATTTATTCGATGGGCGTTCAGCGGTCACGATGTTTTTTGTGCTGAGTGGGTTTGTTCTTTCAGTTGGGTATTTAAAATATAGAGAGAGAAGACTTTATCTAGTTCCCTTCTTCGCGAGAAGAGTTACTAGGATATGGATGCCTTGGTTAGCATTTTTTATCGTAAGTTGGCTATGTAGAGAGTATTTCTTTCATTCTCCATCCAGTTCGAATCCGAATTTGACAGAACATCACCAGCATTTTTGGTCTTCAGATTCAAAGACACAAGATATTTTAAAGCAGTTAATTTATAGCCTGAGAGACAATTCTAAAGCATTATTGCCTCAAGACTGGAGTTTAGGTATAGAAATGAAATCAGCCATTTTTATTCCAATATTTTTGATTTTAGCTAAAAGAAGCAGTGTGCTTTTATTGCTCTTTTCATTGGGATTAACTTTCTTCATCGGAACAGGTTATTATTACACTTCATTTGGTATAGGAGTTTGTGTGGCATTAGCATTTTGCCACTTGAAGGCTGATAAAATCAAAGGATGGATGGTCTGTTTGTTTGGGTTCATGCTATACCAAATTAGGTGGGCGCATACATATATGCACTTTCTAGAAGAGCAGTTGAATGAAAAAGGTGTCTTGCTTATTAGTGCGGCAGGATGTGGTTTGATTTTATATGGGGTATTAAAAAGCGTGAAGCTACAAAAGGTATTAGAGATGCCGCTTTTAAGTCATCTCGGTAGAGTGTCTTATTCACTATATCTGGTTCAGGTCATCATTTTAATGTGCTTAGCACCATGGGTCATAGTGTTTATGAATAAGATGGGGATAGAGAGCTATGGTTGGATGCAAATCTTACTTCTTTTAGTAGTGACTGGTGTGAGTATTTTCTTAGCTCATTTTGGAGAAAGATATATAGAGATACCATGCGTGAAATTAGGGCGAGTAGTTACCAAAATCATTAAGAAATTTCAGTTTTTAGAGAGATTTAGAGTTTAATTTAGATGAATAAGGAGGTCAATCCATGAGTAACCTGAGCATAGAAAAGAAAGAAAAATTAGATGCCATCAGTATCGATGAGCATTTATCTATCAAAGAGGCATTCACTAAAATGGATTCAGATAACGTGAGGTTACTTTGCGTTTTTTCTGGTGGTTCTTATGAAGGGATACTGAGTGCTGGTGATATTCAGCGCGCGATCATAGCAAATACCGGATTAGATACCGAGTGTGGTGAGGTTTTAAGAACAGAGGGAGTGAGGCTGGCACATGTTAGTGAGAGCTATAGTGATATTGAAAAGCTGATGTTAAAGTTTAGAACGGAGTTTATGCCTGTTCTTGACGATGACAACCAATTGGTAGATGTTTATTTCTGGGACGAGGTCTTTGCTAGCGATAAGCCTGAAAAAGCTAAAATTGATGTTCCTGTGGTTATAATGGCAGGAGGCAAGGGCACTCGTTTAAAACCTTTCTCAAACATTATTCCTAAACCGTTATTTCCGCTAGGAGATAAAACGATTATTGAGGAGATCTTAGATAGGTTTGAAGATTTTGGATGCAAGAGGTTCTTTTTGTCTTTGAATCATAAGGCTGATTTTATTGAGAATTATCTGAATAATGAGATTAGCAAGGCTTATGATTTGACTTACTTTAGAGAGACTGAACCACTAGGCACTGCAGGTAGTTTATTTTTGGTGAAAGATGAGATCAAAGAGACCTTTTTTATCTCAAATTGTGACATTGTTATCGATACTGATTACAATGAAATACTAGAATATCACAAGGAGCAGAATAATGAGATTACGCTCGTGGTATCACTGAAACATATTAAAATTCCCTATGGGACCGTGAAAACTACGGATGGGGGACAGATTACTGAACTCGAAGAGAAGCCTGAGATCACTTATATGGCTAATACTGGTGTTTATATTCTGGAGCCAGATTTATTAGATGAGATAGATCCTAATCAATTCCTACACATCACGGAACTTGTAGAAAGAATCCAGAAGAGAGGTGGCAGGGTAGGAGCGTTTCCTGTTAGCGAGAAGTCATGGTGTGATATTGGTGAGTGGGCTGAGTACCGCAGGACATTATCTATCCTGGATGCATAATCTAATTATACTGTGTATTTATGTTCAATCGTTTTAAAATAGCTATCTTTCAAAACGTCCGGTCTAAGGTAGGGGAATTCGTAAGGACGCGAAGGGCTAAATCTTCAGGGCAAGCTAAGCGCTTGGATAGTGTTGAAGGTATTAAGTATTTCAAAGAAGGTGAAGCGTTTGATAAGAATGCATTAATCATGCTTTATCCAGATGCTTGGTTAACGGCTAAAAGAGAGCATCCTAATATTAAACTCTACAATCATACTGGGTTTGTTTACTCGATTGTTAAGGCGCTCAATTTGAATGGTTATCGTGTGGATATGATTCATCCCGATTCTGACTTTGTCGTAGAAAAAGACTACGATGTTTTCATCGGTCATGGAGCAAAGAGTGAGAAGTTTGTTACGCAGTTAGCAGATCATACGATTATCTATCAATACATTTCAGGTCTCTACTATAAGGTATTCAACCAAGAGTCAGATGCTCGCTATGATAGATTTAAACTGAAAAACAATGTGAAAGAGCCATTAGATCACAACAGGTCAATGGAGGGAATGCATCATGGTTTAGAGTTTCTCAATAACAGAGCTGATGTTCTATTTACCATTCATTGTCCAAGGATGTGTGCTGCATACGGAACAAATAGCAGCAAGTTTTATTATACAGGATTAGGTGCCTATATAGATCCGTTATTCATTGTTGATGATGCAGAGCGAGATTTTGAAAAAGGGAGGAAAAATTTCATTTACGTGGGAGGAACAAGTGGTAATTTACAAAAAGGGTTAGATCTGCTCATTGAAGCTTTTAGCAAAACTCCTGATCTCAATCTTTATATTTATTGTAAAGTAGAAGAAGAAATCCTGCAGTATTGTAGGAAAGAATTAGCGAGTAAGAACATTCATTATATTTACCATTGGAGATTCCCTATTTTTCAGGACAAGTTAAAAAGTTTGTTAAAGGAGTGTATTTTTAGTGTGCATGCTCCTATCAATATAGGAATGGGCACAGCATTTATGGCTACTCTTGGTGTAGGGATGATCCCTGTAGGTTATTTAGACATTAATGATCCTACCGATGATGAAGTTCTAAGTTCTGACTGGAGTGTGGAGAGCTTGATGGTGGCCGTTACTAAAGCGAGTGAGATGCCTGTTTATTGGTGTAAGAAAGCATCAAGTGCATCATTAGTAAGATATAAACATTATTGTGATCCACAAGAGGTAGAGAAAAATTTCATAAGGATGTTTTCTTCTGATCATGTTGGGAAGACGAGTAAAGAACTTGAGTCATGAATGTAAGAAATCATGTAGGGAAGACGATTGGAACTTCATGGTTGTCATTGATCGTGGTTTCAGCGGCTCAGTTGATCATGATTCCAGTTGCGCTGGCGCATTTGGATAAGACAGATTTTGCCTTATTTGCGATTATCACTCAGGTATTTGTTTCCATTATGCTGGCTGAGATGGGTGTGCGTAGTGCTTGTTCAAGACTACTCATCGATGCAGCAGCGAAAGGTAAAGAGAAGTACGATAAAGTGTGGATGGCATCCTGTGCGGTGTTCTTGTTTCAAGCATGCCTGATGCTGACATTGACGCTTTCGGTTGCACCTTTGTTGGGAAGGCTCTTCGATTTAAACGCTGAGCAGAGCGATATTGTATTTTGGATATTTATCACAGTAGGGCTTAAAAATGCCGTAGGTTACTTACTAAGCGTGTTTAGCACTGCGCTACTAGCTGGTCAGTGCCTGCATAAGTTGAATGGGATTAATATTCTGAATACGGTGGCTGAGTTAATTGGCTTTTGTATTCTGATTAACTTGGGGTTTGGACTGTGGGCATACCCTATCAGTGCTATCATTAGTTTCGTCTGTAGTCAGCCTTTGATTGTTAGAGCTGCATTTAAGAACAATCTAGTAGGTTCATTTAAAATTTCTTTATTAGAGTGGAGTGAAGTAAAAGAAATTTTTTCCTTAGGGATGGATGTGTTTGTTGCCGCTCTATTCTCGGTGGCAATGGGTCATTCCTTACTATTACTTAGTGGCTATCTATTAACACTAGAAGAAACAGCGGTTTTAGCCGTTAACTTAAAACTAGTCAGCATGATGACTCAAATCCTCCAGCGCGTTCCTGGTTCTACGAATCCGACGTTGATGAAGATGGTGAGTGAGGATGACTATAATGGCTACAATGCATGGTGGGGATATACCGCTAAACTCACGATCGGTCTGAGTCTGGTTGGTGCGGGTCTGTATGTCTTTAGTAGTGGGTTTGTCATTAATGTTTGGACTTCTAAGGAAGGCATGGAGATGCATGGTGTGAGCGTTCTTCTGTTATCTCTCGTTCCGTTTAGATATCTGGTTCATTATATTTTTGTGAATTCACTGACTATCTTTAAAGAGATACGCAAGGTTAAGTTATGGTTGATCTGGGAAATAGTGCTCTATGTTATGTTGGCACTATGGCTTGGGAAACACTATGGTATGGTTGGGTTGCTTTCTGCAAACCTTATCAGCATGCTCGGCGGGGCCTTGTTTGTAGGGATAAAATATTTAGCTTACTGCAGTAGGGTTAGTTTCGGGTCTCTCGTGAAGCTGTTGATGAAGTTAACCGTACCTTTGTCGGTTAGTCTGGTGGTGTTGTTTTTAGTCTCACTGTCATTACCACTAAGCCCTCTGATGAATATGGTGACTATGTCATTCGCTTGGGTC
>CAKZMG010000243.1 GCA_937128235.1 uncultured Verrucomicrobiales bacterium | reverse complement strand
CTATCCACTCCTGCAAGCTGCTGAGTAGAATTCCAAAAAACTCCGATAGCAAAAAATGAGGCTAATACAATGCCGAGTGCCGCGTCTGATTTAAGCCGAGTGCTAGTCACGATAGCCCGCACGATGATCACCCCGAGCAATCCCGCCACCAAGGCACACAGAAAAATAACCCATGGATCGCGATCATCTGACCACATGAAGCCGGCTACCACGCCAGGGAAAACTGCGTGTGAAATAGCATCTCCCACCAGCGCGACACGTCTAACCACCACGAAGCACCCTAACAGGCCACAGCAAATCCCTACGCAGATTGCCGCTATGGGTGCTTTCTGTCCGAGAGTTAAAGCGAGGTGATAACCTATATTGGTGATGAACTCTAACATTTACATCTTATGGCTAGCTTCTGGAATCTTAGCGACACGTTCTGCCACTTCATCGAGAATAGTGAGCCTTCCTCCGTAGGTCTTTTGTAGTAGCTCAGTGGTGTACATATCTTCTGTTTTCCCATAGGCTACGAGGCGCATGTTTAGCAGGAGTAAGTGATCGAAATACTCGCGTGCGCTTTGTAAATCATGATGCACCACCAGCACGGTTTTACCATTCTCGCGCATTTCCTTGAGCAGCGCAATAATCGCAGACTCCGTGGCGGCATCCACACCTGTGAAGGGCTCGTCCATGAAGTAGAGATCGCTATCCTGTGCCAGAGCTCGGGCTAGAAATACCCGTTGCTGTTGACCGCCGGAGAGGTTTCCGATTTGGCGTTTCGCGTATGGAAGCATGCCTACTTTATCGAGCGCTTCAGAGGCAATAATTTTCTCGCGTTTCCCCACTCTCCCGAAGAGTCCCAGTTTACCATAGGTTCCCATCAGAGCCACATCCATGACGGTCACGGGGAAATCCCAGTCCACACTTTCACGCTGCGGCACATAGCCTACTCGGTGTAAATTTTCTTGGATCGGTTTGCCATAGACTTTTGCCCAGCCGCCAGAGATAGGCACCACGCCCATGATGGATTTTATCAGCGTTGATTTACCAGCACCATTGGGACCAATGATTCCTACTAAACTCCCCTCCTCTATTTCCACATCGACTCCATAAAGCACAGGACGTTTGTGGTAGGTAACAGTGAGGTCATGTGTTTCTAGCGCGATCATGGGCTATCCAATTTTTAAACTAGTCTCAATTAATATTTAACAGTAAACCCCGTAAAGACATTTGAGTCTTCAGCAGCATCATTGATGCCATAGACTACTCCCACATCCCACTGAAGTTGGTCATGGATCGCATAAGTGATGCCTCCGCTCGCATAAGATTCATAGGGGTTAGAATCACTATTCATAATGCCTAGATATTCTACATAAACACCCACACGATCATTTACAGAGTAACCTAGCACTGCTGTGTGTAGTAAGTCTAGGTCATAATCGCTATCCACTTCATCATAAACATAAGCCAATTCAGCTTGTAACCCGAGGCTCCATTTATCGTTTAGATCTATTGCGAAAGGAACGATCAATCCACCCTCCCAACGACTATTACTAAATGCGGTTTTAGTAGGAATCTTCACATACGGAAAGAGGGCTAATGACGTTTTTCCGCCATCGTTCCCCCACATATTCCACTTCATTCTCAGTGTCACATCACTAGCGTCTTCAGTTCTAGTTTCCACTCCACCTACCTTGACTTTTTCTAGAATGTAGGGTGCAAAGATGAGCTGTAAATCAATATTATCTGAGACACCATACTTGATATTAGTTTCTCCCCATGTCCAAGTCTCAGTATCTACCCCACCGCTGCTATTTTTCGCTACACTTACCACACTAGACTCGATCTGCCAGTGTCCTTTATCCACGGTGATGGGGCTCTCTGTGGAGTCTGGTCTATCCGCAGCCAGATCACGGAGTGATGTGTTCTTAGGGGCGATGCTCTGAGCGAAATCTCCTGTTCCAGCCATCATTAGGCTAGTTGTTGAGAGAAATGCTAATGTTACCTGCGTTAGTTTTGTTTTCATTTTTTAGTATCTATAAAATTATTTTAGCCCTTCCACGATCGCGTTTACGTTGTGCTTGATCATTCCGATATAGGTGCCCACATCGTAGGTTTCCCCATTGACTGTTTCCATTTCACCACGCTTGCCCGTGGCGTCTGAGAAGAGTTCGTGTTTGGAAACTGCCACGCCAGCATCTTTCGCAATGGCGGTTATTCCTTTGCTGTTAGTAGCGCTCTCAGGGAAGATCATTTTAAGCTTCTTTTCTTTGATAAATTTCACCAACTCCTTCACTTTCTTTGGTCCTCCTTTATCTCCTGGCGCGAGACCATCGATGGCTCTCACCTCAAAATTAAATGCCCGAGCATAATACATAAAGGCATC